>JBEBGK010000366.1:0-4720 GCA_040081515.1 Chthoniobacteraceae bacterium | reverse complement strand
CTTACTTTCCGCGTGCCAGCGCCAGCGGCCGAGCACATCGGGGATGCGCCGCAGCTCGAAGCCGGCGAACAGCGCGCGTGTGTAATACTCCATGTCCATCGAGTAGTGATAGCTCTCATCGAAGCCGCCGAGGCGATCGTAAAGCGAACGCCGCATGAAGCAGGCGTTCGAGCATGGGAAGACGTGCTCGACCTTCCGCGCCCATGGCGTGAGAGTCTCCTTGAGCGAATCACAAGGCCTCGGGGTGACGGTTCCGCGGTCCGATTTCTCGTCGAAGATCACGGCCACTCCTCCCAGCCAGCTCACGTCCGGATCGCGGAAGATTTCCCCGACGCGCGAAAGCGAACCGGGGCAGAGCAGGTCGTCGCTGTTGAGGTAGCACCAGACGTCGCCGGTGGCGCGCGCGAGTCCCTTGTTGATGGCGTGCGACTGTCCCCGGTCGGGCGTGCTCTCCCAGTGCGCGATGCGCGCGGCGTGCCGCTTGAGGATCTCGATCGTCGAATCGGTGGAGCCCGCATCCATCACGATCAGCTCGAGGGCGGGATAATTCTGATCGAGCACCGAGCGCAGCGTCTCCTCGAGGAAGCGGCCCTGGTTCAGGCTGGGGATGATCACCGAGATTTTCGGCCAGGCTGTGTCGGAGGCGGGTGTCATGGCGCTAGACACTGTCGGCGACGGTGCGTTCGGCGCGCGCAAACGCCATTACTCCGAGGAAGAGGACGAGCAGGATCACGCCGGTGGAGAAGGCGAGCATTCCGCCCTCCCACGTTCCCCTTCCCAGGAGCGCGAAACGGAATCCCTCGACGATCGGGGCCATCGGATTTGCCCAGGCGAGCCATGCCCATTGGCGGTCGCCGCCGGTCAGCTTGGACAAGGGGTAGATCACCGGAGTCGCAAAAAGCCAGAGCTGGAGCAGGATCGGCGTGAGGTGCGAGAGATCGCGGTACTTCGCCGTGGATGCCGAGATGAGAAGGCTGAGGCCCAGGCTGAACGCGGCGGTGATCGCAAGGAGCGGCACGACGAGCAGGCCCTGCACGCCGAGCGAAACCGCATGCCCGCGCATCGCGAACCACGCGAAGAACAGCAGGAAGACCGCGAATTGCAGGAGGAGCGCGAACAGATTCGAAATGACCGTGGCCAGCGGAACCACGAGGCGCGGAAAATAGACCTTGCCGAAGAGGTGCGCGTTGGAAGTGAACGTCGCGGAGGCGCTGGTGACGTTCTGGCTGAAGTATCCCCAGGACAGGAGTCCGCACAGGTAGAACAGCACCGGCGGCGCCCCTTCGGTCCCGATGCCCGCCACTTTGTTGAACACGATCGTGAAGATGAGCGTGCTCAACAGCGGCTGGAGGATGAACCACAGCGGCCCGAGCACCGTCTGCTTGTACTTCGCCAGAAAATCGCGCCGGACGAGGATGTGCAGCAGGTCCCGGTATTCCCACAGTTCACGCCAGTCCGTCCGCAGCCAGCCGCGACGGGCTTCGATGACGACCTCGTAATCCGGCGGGATGCCAGAAAGAAGGTTGCTGGTTTTGGATTCGGCCATGCCGTTCGCTTACAGGCTCCAGTCCCAACAAGCGAGTTCCCAGTCCTGTCCCTCGCAGGCGATGGCGCCTGCGTAGCCCTGCGCCGGCGAGAGATTCCGGACGCTGAACCGCTCCGGGCGCGGACAGCTCCCGAGGCCGCATCCGTCCGCCTTCAGGCACGCCTCCTTGCGCGTCCAGAGATCGAAAAAGCGGAACACGCGTTCCTGCGGCGGCGCGGTGCGGAGATCCCAAGCCTCGGCGGGCTCGAAGTATCGTTCGACGATCTGATCGAATTCGATGTCCTGCTGGATCATCTCGACGTCCACTCCCACGTCCCGGCCACGCGTGACGGCGATGAGCGCGAGGTCCGCCGAGTGGCTGAGATTGAAGCGAATGTCCGTGAACGTCTGGACGAGCGCCGGTTTGCCGTTTGGACCTGTGGTGAATTCGAGCGCCTGGGGCTCTGCGCCCGCGTAAAGCGCCAGCACCATCCGCAATGCGCCATGGGCCGCAATGAAGCGCTCTCGATCCTCGACGAACAAGAACCGACCCGCGCGCAAGCTTTCCTCCCGGGAAAGCACGGCCTCCGCGCCGGCGAGGCGCACGGGATCCTTGAGTTCCACCCGCCAGAGGTGGATCTCGCCGGGAAGCAGTTTGGGATTTTCGGGGCCGGTCGGCCAGTTGATCGGTGGAAGCATCATTTTGAAAAACTTGCGGTGGCACGCTGGATCAACTCCCGGACTTTTGCCGCGGCGGTCCGGGCGTGCTCGCGGATGTAGGTGAGATGATCGCCCGGCAGGACGTGAACTTCCAACCCGCCGATCGGCGCCTTGTCCCACCCGAAGTGGCCGTAGAGCCTGTGAAATTCCTCGTCGAGGAGGAGCGTCACTTTTCCGCGGTAGGGCCGTACCGTGTGCTTCATCAGGGTGCCGGGGTAATCCTTCTGGCCCCGTGGGTGCTGCTCCACAACCGGAGCGCCGGCCGGTGCGGCGGCTTTTTTGCGGCTTGTCGTCCGGTCCGCCAGGTAGGCCATCTTTTCCTTGAGCGAGAGACCCGTCATTTTGCCGAGGTGGTGGCGGATGCGCTGGGCCACCTGCGTATTCCAGAATTCGGACCTGCGCCTGCGCCGTTCGTTGCGGATGTATTGCCGCGCATTCGCACGCGACGGCGCGGTGGTGTCGAAGAGCAGGAGCAACGCGATCTGCTCGCCGCGTTCCTCAAGCTGGCATGCGATCTCGGAGGCGCAGATGCCGCCGACGCATTCCCCGGCGAGCAGGTAGGGACCATGCGGCTGCACTGCGACGATCTCCTTCAGATAATCCGCGGCCATCTCGCGGACCGAGCGGTGCGGCGGGTCCGCGGTGCCCGCGCCGCGCGCTTTCAGGCCCCAGACCGGCTGGTCCCGATCCAGGTGGCGCGAGAGTTCCCCGTACACGAGGAACTCGATCTCGCCGCCCCAGCCGCCGGGGATGAGAAACAGCGGCGTGCGCGAGAGATCGCCGCGCTGGATCACGATCAGGCTGCGGAAGGATTCCGCCGCGGGACTGTGCGGCGCCAACTGTCCGGCAATGAATTGCCCGAGGCCCTCGACGGTCGGTGTTTCGAAAAGTCTGCGGGCCGGCACTTCGACTCCAAACCTGCTCCGGATCTCCGCGAGCATGCGCAGTGCGAGCAGCGAATGTCCGCCGAGCAGGAAGAAATCGTCCCGGACAGAAAAGCCTTTCCTGCCGAGGACTTCGGTCCACAGCTCGGTGAGCTGCTGCTCGACGGGAGTCCTGGGATGAATGCACGCGCCGGCATCGGGCGAATCGTCGGCCGCCGGCTCCGGGAGCAACTGGTGATTCAGCTTTCCGTTCGCCGTCAGCGGAAGCCGGTCGAGCCATGCGAATGCGCCCGGAATCATGTATCCGGGCAGCCGCTTCGAGAGGAACTCGCGCAGCGCCATCGCGCCCGGCCGTTCGGCGGACCGTCCGACGAGGTAGCCGACCAGGATGCGGCCACCGCCGGAGTCCGGACGCGCGACGGCGGCTGCGTGGAGGATCGCGGGATGTTTTTCCAGGGCCGCCTCGATTTCCCCGGGCTCGATCCGGAAGCCGCGGAGTTTGAACTGCGAGTCGGCCCGGGCGCAGAATTCGATGTCGCCATTGGCGAGACGCCTTGCGAGATCGCCGGTGCGGTAGAGCCGGCCGGACTGCGTGGAAACGAAGCGCTCCGCGGTGAGCGCGGGATCATTCAGGTAGCCGGTCGCGACGCCGGGGCCGCCGATGAAAATCTCCCCGATGACGCCGACGGGCGCGGGGTCGAGCCGCGAGTCGAGAATGTGGAGCGACGTGTTTGCGATGGGGCGGCCGATCGGGATGGTCGCGGCGTCCGCGGGCACGTCCCGGACGAGATGCCACGAGGCGAATGTCGTTGTCTCCGTCGGGCCGTAAACGTGGACGAGCCGCTGTGGCGTGCCGTTCTCCAGGACCTGCCGCACGCAGTCGGGGTTGCAAGCCTCGCCGCCGAAGAGCAGGTGATTGAGCGTGCGGAAAGCGGCGGGATTCTGCCGGGCGATCTGGTTGAAGAGCGCGGTGGTGAGGAAGAGCGTGGTGACGCCGCGCTCGGCGAGAAAGGCGGGGAACGCTGTCGAGGAGAGCAGCAATTCCCGCGGCACGACGGCCAGCGTTGCGCCATTGAGCAGGGCGCCCCAGATCTCGAACGTGGCCGCGTCGAAGCATGCGTTCGATGCGAAGGCGATCACGTCGCCCGGGTTCGGCGGCGCGAACTCATTGTTGAGGGCGAGCCTGCTGACCGCGATGTGCGGGACGACGACTCCTTTTGGAACGCCGGTCGAGCCGGAGGTGAAGAGCACGTAAGCCGGATCGGTCGGGGTCGCGCTCTCGTCCGGATGCGTGCTGTCGGCAGTGGCGGGAAGCGTGTCGAAATCGAGGACGGTCGCGCATTGGGCACGCATGGATTCCGCACGCTCCTCCGGTTCGTCCGGTGCGATCGGGACGTAGGCCGCGCCGGCCTTCACGATTCCCAGCAGCGTGCTCACAAATCGCGCGCTGCGTTCCGCGGGAAGGCTCACGAGGCTGCCGCGCCGGATGCCGCGGCGCTGCAAATCGCACGCGATGCGGTCGGCGCGCGCCCTCAGCTCCGCGTAGGTGATGCTTTCCTTTCCGTCCACGATCGCGATCGCGGCCGGGTTC
>JBEBGK010000365.1:0-4738 GCA_040081515.1 Chthoniobacteraceae bacterium | reverse complement strand
GATGTTTGTGTTAATGGTGAGTGCCATAATGGTGCTCTGTCCTTCCTTGTAGTGTTTGTTTTTATTTGCGACGTCCGTGTCGTGAACGGGCCAGCTTTTTTCGGGAGTGCCTGGCCTCACCCGCCAGGGCATTCTGCCCCGGCATGAATGAATCGGCCGGGTTTGCCGCGGGCTTTAGCCAAAAGTTCAATTATCACAAACGCCGTAATCGAGCCCGCGTCCGAATGTCGGTGCATGCCGACCATGACAATCCCCGAAAACGAAAAGCTCCCCCGGCTTGCGACCGGGAGAGCTTTCAACGCGCCTTCGGAAGGCGGCTACTGGAGCAACTGAAGGACGGACTCCGAACTCGAATTCGCCTGCGCCAGCATCGAGGAGCCGGCCTGCACGAGGATGCTGCTGCGCGCCAGCTTGGTGGATTCCTCGGCGACGTCGGTGTCCACGATGCGGCTGTTCGCGGCCTCGAGGTTTGTCCGGTTCGTGGCGAGAATGTCAGCGGCGAAACCGAGCCTGCTCGTCTCCGCGCCGTTCTGCGCACGGGAGGTCGCGACGTTCGTGGTCGCGGTGGTCGCGACCGCCACGGTGAGTGCCGCGAGGTTCGCCGCGCCGGTCACGCCTGCGACGTTGGTGGCGAGGTTCGCCCGGGTGATCGCGAGCGTCTGCGCGCCGTCCTCCGAGATGCCGACCGACAGGGTTCCGCCCCCGAACAAGGCCACGCCATTGAAAGTCGCGGTGGCCGTGCTGGTGAGTTGGGCCTTCAGGGCCGTGAACTCGGCGTCGTAGTTGGCGATGTCCGAGGCACTCTTCGTCACGTCCGTGGAGAGGAGTTTGAGCTCGGAGACGCGCGTGAGCACGTCGCCCGCGCTCTGGAGCGCCCCGTCCTGCGTCTGGAGGAAGGAGATCGCGTTGGCGACGTTGGTGCTCGTCGCATCGGTGCGTGCGATCGCCGCCTCGAGCTTCATCGAGACCGCCAGGCCGCCGGCGTCGTCCGCCGGGGAGGTGATCCTCGATCCGCTCGAGAGGCGCGCGAGGTTCTTCTGCAGGAGCATGTGATTGCGGTTCAGGTTCGTCGCCGCGGTGGAGGCGGAGAGATTGGTATTGATGGTGAGTCCCATAATGGTTCTGGATCCTTTCTTGGATGGTTTGTATGCGACTTCCGTGTCGCGACGTGCCGGCTTTTCTTCTGGAGTGCCCGGCCGCACCCGCCGGGATTATTCACCCCAGCACAGATCAATCGGCTGAATGCTTCGGATGCTTTAGCCGAGAGTTTCGACGATGTGGAAAACGGCTCCCCGTGTGGGAAAACGAAAAGCTCCCCCGGTTTGCGACCGGGGGAGCTTTTGTGAATCAGTGAACGAGCGATTACTGGAGCAGCCGCAGGACGGACTGAGAGCTCGCATTGGCCTGTGCGAGCATCGAGGAGCCGGCCTGGACGAGGATACTGTTGCGCGCCAGCTTGGTGGATTCCGCGGCGACGTCGGTGTCCACGATGCGGCTGTTGGCAGCCTCGAGGTTCGTGCGGCTCGTGGAGAGCATCTCGGCGGCGAAGCCGAGGCGGCTCGTCTCCGCGCCGTTCTGGGCGCGAGAGGTCGCGACGTTGGTGATCGCCGTGTTGGCAACCGCCACGGTCAGCGCCGCGAGGTTCGCCGCGCCGGTGACCGCCGTGACGTTGGTCGCAAGCGCCGACTGGGTGATCGCCAGCGTCTGCGCGCCGTCCTCGGAGATGCCCACGGTCAGCGTTCCACCGCCGAACAGGTTCACGCCGTTGAACGTGCCGGTCGCGGTGCTCGTGAGCTGCGCCTTGAGGGCGGTGAACTCGGCATCGTAGTTGGCGATGTCCGAGGCGCTCTTGGTCACATCCGTGGAGAGCAGCTTGAGCTCGGAGATGCGGTTGAGCACCTGGCCCGCGCTCTTGAGCGCGCCGTCCTGCGTCTGCAGGAAGGACACGGCATTGGCGACGTTGGTGCTGGTCGCGTCGGTGCGGGCGATGGCGGCCTCGAGTTTCATCGAGACGGCAAGGCCACCGGCGTCATCGGCCGGGCTGGTGATTCTCGATCCGCTGGAGAGCCGGGCGAGGCTCTTTTGCAGCATCGAGTTGTTACGGTTCAGGTTCGTCGCGGCGATTGACGCCGAGATGTTTGTGTTAATGGTGAGTGCCATATGGTTACTTTGTCCTTCCTTGTATTTTTTGTTTGTTTGCGACGTCCGTGTCGTGAACGGGCCAGCTTTTTTGGGAGTGCCTGGCCTCACCCGTCAGGGCATTCGCCCCGACAGGGAGAAGTCGGCGCCCGGCTCCGGAAGCTTTAGCCAAAAGTCGTGATATCCCGCGCCGACAGGAGGCAGCGGCCTCCCGGAAGGCAGGTGCCGGCGGTCCCAAACAACCTCTTGCCCGGCGCCGAAAGTCCGCGGAATCTTCCCCCATGAAAGCGCTCTGCATCCCGGCGGTGATCATGTTTGCGTCGCCGCTGGCAGCCTTCAGCCAGGTGGTTCCGACGACGCCGACGAAATTCTCCACCCGCGGCGTCGGCGACGGCACGGACTCCGGCTCGGTCGGGGTCGCCAGGGTGAAACCGCAGGTCGCCACCCGCCAGATCACCCACATCGTCCTCGGTGAACCGCGCCAATGGAAGATGATCGACGGCAAGTCCTTCATCGGAAAGCTCATCGCCTTCGAGGACATCGTGGTGGAGGCGCAAAATGGCGTGCCCGTGCCCGCCCCGGCCGTCCCGGCGAAGCCGACGCTCGTCCGGAACGGAAATGCGCGTTTCCTCGTGAATTCGAAACCCTACGAGCTGCCCATGGCGCGCCTCGGGGCGGACGAGCGGAAATTCATCGAGGAGACGCGCACTGCCATTGCGGCGAAAAAGTGACGTCTGTCGCGCCGCTCAGCGCTTCCGGATCAGGCATCTCGCCGGCGCGCCATCGCCCTTGAGCAGCTTGATCGGCAGGCAGATGAGATCGTAGTCGCCGGGCTTCACCCCGGAGAAATTCAACCCCTCGATGATCCACACCTCGGGCTTGAGCAGGACGTGATGCGTCTCGATGCCGTCCTTGTAGAAGCCGCCGACGCTGAAGTAGTCCACGCCCACGGTCTGCACGCCGCAATCCACGAGGTACTGCGCGCCCTCCTTCGAGATGTAAACGAAGTCCTTGTCGAACTCCGGCTTCTTGTAGCTCACCGCCGAGTTGCGCGTCTTGAAAAGCAGCCGCTCGCCGCGCTGAGGCTTCAGCTTCTTCAGCTCCGCCGGCTTGATGGCCTTCTTGTCCTTGATCTCGACGACGCGCGCCGGGCCGACCACGGCATCCCAAGGCAGGTCGTCCATCGACTTTGCGCCGTGGAGAAAGTGCAACGGCGCATCCATGTGCGTGCCGGTGTGGGAATTGAATTGGATCGACGACACATTGCACACATCGCCCTTGGCAGTGCCGAGGTGCATGGTGATGAACGTCGGCGGATTGCCCGGCCAGCCGTGCATGCCGTTGTGGAGGGGGATCGAGACGTCGATCCATGGATTGTTGCTCATAGGTAAAAACGGGTCGCCGAGACCGGCTAGAATTCGATCACGTTCTTGATTCCCTTCGCCTTGCCCACGAGCAGCTCGCGGTGCGCGTCGATCGTGTGGCGTCCGGTGATGAGCGCGGCGACCGCCTCCGGCCAGCGTTTCTTGAATTCCCCGAGGTCGCGGATCGCGGCGGCAAAATCTTCCGGGCTGGCGTTCACGGTGCCGATGATCGCGTGGTTCTTCAGCGTGATATTCCGCATGATCGTATCCGCAAAGACCGGGATCGGCGGCTTCTCCGCGGGGATGCCCGTGAGGATGAAGATGCCATTGATGCCGAGCACGCGCATGACATCGAAGGTCAGGTGTCCCTCACCCACGGCTTCATAGACAAGGTCGATGTTGCCGACGTGCTTCGCGAGTTCCTCCACGGAGACTTCCTGGTTGGAGATATACTCCGCGCCGATCTGCGCGGCGATGTCCGCCTTGAAGTTCGGCTTCGGCGAGCGCGAGTAGATGAACACCTTGAACCCCTCGATGAGCAGCTTCATCGCGCCGAGCAGGCCGATCGGACCCGCGCCGAGCACCACGGCGTTGCGCCCGTGGCCGCGGCCTTTGCCGTCGCGATTGTGATGCTCCCACTTCAGGCGCTTCTGCACCTGCCACGCCTGCGTGAGGCCCTTTTCCGCGATGGTGAGCGGCTCGGCCATCACCGCCACGTCGCGCAAGTGCGGCGGAACGAAGGTGAGGTACGGTTCCTCCTCCACAAAGAACTCTGTCATGAATCCGTGCAGCTGGTTGATCCCGCGCTCGGTGAATTTCCACGTGGCGCAGTAATCCTGCCGCCCGTCGCGGCACGGGCCGCAATTCGGATCGGGGCAGGGCCGCCGCACGCTGGGCACCACGAGATCGCCCGTCTTGAACTTCTTCACGCCAGGCCCGACCTCGACGACTTCACCGAGACATTCGTGACCGAGAAGCAGATATTCGGTCCCCGCCGGCCCCTGTCCGTAGGCGAAGGTGCAAATCTCGCGATCCGTGCCGCAGATGCCGACCTCGATGGTGCGGATCTTCACTTCGTTCGGCGCGGAGATCACCGGTTCGGGATGCTCGATCATGCGTAGTTCCCGTTGCTTGGGAATCACGCCGACGCCTTTCATCAGTTTGGGTTTCATCGTTGGTAGGGAAAAATGGCGCGCCGACACGCGTGGCGGCGGTCGCCGGGGAAAAGGAACACA
>JBEBGK010000364.1:0-4741 GCA_040081515.1 Chthoniobacteraceae bacterium | reverse complement strand
GATACACAGGGCGGGGGTTGCAAGTGTTGCACCCACAGCGGGAGCGCTCAGTGACCCAGCCGCCAACTGGATTTCCGCAGCGGTCATAGCCGTAAACTTGGTAAACCGCGTAAACGGGTCGGCCGCATGGCAGGTAGCTCACCACTCGACGGTTGTAGCCGTGATCGGCCTTGGCTTGCGTCGGGATGGCAAATCCAAGAATGGCGAGGGCTGAGAGAGCGAACAGGATGTTTTTCATGGTGTTGATTTGGGTTACAGGGCATTCGACGAAGCGCCTTTTGGGTTATTCGAAACATCGCAAAATCCCGACGAGCTGCATCGTGAGGCGTTCAGCACCGGGCACGTCGGCTTTTTCGATGAGCAGGGCCGCGCCCTATGGTGCGCCGACTGGGAAAAGACGACATGAGGCCGACAGGCGGCGCGTAACTGCTACTGACCGCTAGGAATCTGCTTTCGCGGCCGCCGCACCGCAAACGGTCAGAACGGGGATCGACGTCGGGGAGTGAGGGGGTATGCCTGCTGACTAAACTGCAAATCGTTTTTGCACCCGCCGCCTGTTCGGAGGGAGATTGGGAACAGGATTGAGAATCCGAAAAATACGGAGTGCCATTCCCGGGTGTCGCTCGTCAGGGTCGTGGGTGAAACACCAGGAGTTCGTTCGGAAGTTCATCGGGGGCCGCGCCGGTCGCCGGAAAGGCCTTTGCGAGGCTGTCTTCGGCCCGGGTGAGTCCGGCGATGACGCCGCCGGTCGGATCTCCGGCGCGCACCTTGTCCAGCACGGCGGAGTGAATGGCATCGAGGTCGGCCTGGGAAAGCTTTTCGGCCACCGCGCGGTCGCAACGAATCTCCAGCCGCCGCTCGAACAGCGACAGGTAAATCAACATTCCACCACGCCGCATGGTGCCGCCGATTCCTCGCTGCGAAAACACGTGGTGGGCGCTGCGATTGACTTCCGATACAGTTTCGGAGTGGAAGACGAAGAGATGGCGCAGGCCATGCCAATAGCTGGCCAGCACGGACCCGATGACGAATCCAGCCACCGTGAGGGTGACCTGAAGCCCCAGGGACAAGTCGGGTGCCGCATTCCACCCCCCCATGCCGACGATCTTGTTGCCGGAAATCAGGGCGATCAGCCCGAAGACGAGCCCGCACACCGATTCCGCCCGGTCGTAGCGGCCGGATTCGCTTGCGACCGCACACACCACTTCGGCATCAGTGCGCTTTTCCAACTCGGCGATGCGTTGCCGGATCCGCTCCCTGTCGCCCGGGCTGAAATGTTTTCTCGCGTCGTTCATATCACCAGCTTCCCGAGGCGCCACCGCCGCCCGATGAACCACCACCAAACCCACCGCCACCGCCCATCTGAACCTTTCCAGTCACCCAGCCCCACAACAGGAGGATGGCCGCGACAATCCAAAAGAAGATGGCGAAACCAACCAGCACCAGGCCGAGAATCACCAGCCTCTTCCGATATTCCGGAAGCCAAATCGCGGCGAGCAAACAACCCAGCCCAACGAAAGCCACCAACACGACCGCCAATGATCCGCCCTTTTTGCTGATGGGATTTTCCTCCCGGCTGAACACCATGATGGGGTGGTTCAGAATGCGGTCCGTCAGGCTCTGATCCGGCGGACTCGCCTTCGGCCCGGCCTTTGCGATTTCAGCCAGGCTTTGGACGGCAGCGAGCACGCCGCCCCCGTAATTGGCGTTCTTGAATTCGGGCAGCATCTTGCGGTCCATCAATCGTTTGCTGAATTCGTCGAAACGGCGCTCCCACGCGGCGCCCAGTTCGATCCGCGCCTTGCGATCCCCGGTGCTCACCAGCACCAGCATGCCTTCATTTTTCGCCTGGGAGCCGATCCCCCAGGAATCGAACCAGCGGCGGGCGAAACTCTCGATGCCTGTCGAATCCGGGAGGTAATTGTCCATCCGGCTGACCGTGACCACCACGATGGGCACGCCGGATTGGCGGAAAACCTCCTGCTGGAGGTCGCGGATTTTCTGAGCGTCATCCGCGTGGATGACGCCCGCCAGATCGTGGAAAAACTTCCGATCCGCCGGGCGCGGCGGGACGGTCGCGTTTGCCGGCATGGCCCACGAACAAATCCCCAGCAACACAAGGAAGGCCACCAGCGCCTTTCGCCACGGGGAAGGGGCGGAATCAAAAGGACAGGGGAAAGTTGCCCGATTCATGGGGTCTTCCACTGATTCGCCTCTGCAGGAACGTGCCCTTGCGCCCGTCGAAACATCGACGACCAAGGCGCGAATCGGCGCCAGGAACGATGGCTCCCGTCATCGGAGGATATGCGTCGTTGGCGCATGTTTCGGGTCGCTTGTAGGCATTACTGCACTGCGAGGAAAGCGCTTTCGCGCCCGCCGCAACGGAAACGGTCAGAACGGGGATCGACGTCGGGAAATGACGGGGTAGGGCCACCTCCAGTTTCACATCGGCATGAAGGGATGCGTGGATTAGCCGAGGATCTCCCGCACGACGTTGCCCTTCACATCGGTGAGCCGGAAATCGCGGCCGCCGTGGCGATACGTGAGCTTTTCGTGATCGAGGCCGAGCAGGTGGAGCATCGTCGCGTGCAGGTCGTGGATGTGGACTTTTCCATCCACCGCCTCGTAGCCGAGGTCGTCGGTGGCGCCGTGGATGTGACCGCCTTTCACTCCGCCGCCGGCCATCCACATGCAGTAGCCCTTGTTGTTGTGGCCGCGTCCGTCGGTGGTCGGGTCCTCGGGGGTGCGTCCGAATTCGCCGCCCCACAGCACGAGCGTGTCGGCGAGGAGGCCGCGCTGGTCGAGGTCTTGCAGCAGGCCGGCGATTGGTTTGTCGATCTGGCGGCAATTTTTCGTCATGCCGCCGGTGAGGAAGCCGTGGTGATCCCAGTCCGTGTGCGTGATCTCGATGAAGCGCACGCCTGCCTCGGCGAAGCGCCGCGCGAGCAGGCATTGCCTGCCGAAGGTCTGCGTCTCACTCTTGTCGGCGCCGTAAAGTTCCAGCGTCTTTGCGTTCTCGCCGTCGAGGTTCATCACGCCGGGCAATTCGCCCTGCATGCGGAAGGCGAGTTCGTAGGATTCGATGAGACCCTCGACGCGTGGGTCGGCGGTCTTCGCGAGCAAATCGCGATTCATGCCCTGCAAAAGATCGAGTTGCGCGCGCTGGCTCGCGGCGGTGACGCGCGGGTTCGTGAGGTCGCCGAGTTTCAGTTCTTTTGGCGGGACGCTTGCATTCCCGAGCAATGTCGCTGAGCACGCGGCGGGCAGGAACGAACTGGAATAGTAGCGCAGTCCGCCGAGCGCGGTGAGCGGGTTGATGGAGATGAAACCGGGCAGGCTCTGGTTCTCCGTGCCGAGCCCATACACCGCCCACGCGCCCATCGAGGGACGGATGAATTGGAAGCTGCCGGTGTGCAGTTGTTCGAGCGCCTGCGGATGATTTTCATTGTCCGTGTGCATGCCGCGCAGCACGCAGAGTTTGTCGGCGTGCCTGCCGATTTCCGGGAGCAGCTCGACGATCTCCGTCCCGCTTTGCCCGTGCTTTTGAAATCCCCATCGCGAGCCGAGCAGCTTGCTCTTTCCAATCCGGCCCTGCTGTCCGTGCGCGGCGGTGAGCGCGGGCTTCGGGTCAAAGGTCTCCATGTGCGACGGCCCGCCGCGCATGCACAGGAAAATGATGCGTTTTGCGCGCGCCGGGAAATGCGGGCTCTTCACGGAGAGCGGACCCGCAATCGCGCGCGCGGCACTTTGCGCCGCGAGCCCGGCAAAGGCCATGTAGCCAAACCCGGCGGATGCGGTGCGCAGCCAGTCGCGCCGGGAAAATGAGGAAGGTGGAATGATCATGGCAGGCGGTGCTTATCGTAAAACCCGGAACTCGGCGGATGCAAAGACCGCATGGCAAAGGCTGACCCAGCGGGCTTCGCGGAGTTGTGCGGCTGTGGACGGCGTCTTGGATTTCGGGTCGGCCAGCAAGTCATCCGAGCCCGCGAGGAACTGCTCCGCGCGCGCGGACTCGGCGGCGGTCGGCACGCGCGCGAAGGCGAGCTGATAGAGCCTCGCCACGCGCTGGGCGTCGCTCTGCGTGGTGTCGTCGAGCAGGCGTCGCGCGGTGTGTCGGGACTGCTCGATGACCCATGCGTTGTTCATGAAAAAGAGCGACTGCGCGGGGACCACGCTCTCATCGCGCTGCGCGACCGGACGCTCCGGCGGCGCGAAATCAAAGAGCGCAAAAATCTCCGGCAACGTGCCGCGCAGCACGGGCAGATAGACGCTGCGATGGCCGCCGGTGAAATCCGTTGTGGTGACGAATGGCTTGAAGGTCATCAGCTCCGCGTCGCGTCGCGGATGGAACCGGCTGAGAAACGGCTTCTCCGGCGGATACGGATCGAGCTGGCCGCTCACCGCGAGGATCGCATCGCGCAGACACTCCGCATCCAGGCGGCGCGGAGCCATGCGCCACAGGAAAATGTTGTCCGGGTCGCGCTCGACATTTGCCGCCACCGCATCGGTGCTCAGCCGATAGGCGCGCGTGAGGACGAGGTCGCGGATCAGCCGCTTCACCGACCAGCCGCGATCCATGAACCGGCACGCGAGATGATCGAGCAGCTCGGGATGCGACGGCTTCGCGCCATTCACGCCGAAGTCATCCTGCGTCGTGACCAGCGCGCGACCGAAGAGCCGCTGCCACACGCGATTCACACAGACGCGCGCCGTGAGCGGATTTTCACAATGCGTGAGCCAC
>JBEBGK010000363.1:0-4748 GCA_040081515.1 Chthoniobacteraceae bacterium | reverse complement strand
GTCGGTGAGGATGTCGATCCCGGACTGGCTGGCGGCGGCCCGGCCGCGGGTGGTGCCGCCCTTCACCTCCGCGGCGTAGCGCCCAGCGGTGCGTACCGGGGCGCCGGGAGGCGCCGGCGAGCCGGGGCCCCCCGAGGTGTCCGCTTTTCCCGATTTCTCTACTTCGGTGGGGCCGGCATCGAGAACGCCAGCGACGGCGGAAGCTGGGACTGGATGGGCAACGTCGGCCCGCCGCGGCCCTGTCCGGACGGCCACGTGAACGGCTCGACCCCCACCTCGGTCTGGCCGTTCCAGTGGTCGAGGTTCCAGGCCATGGCGCGGTCGCCCTCCACCACGGGGGGGCCGAAGAGCGCGGTGAACACGGCCTGGTAGGCGTTCGTGATCGCGTAGAGGCGCGCCGGGAAGAGCTCCCGGTGGGGCGGCGTCTTGTGGCGGAGCGCGTTCTCCTCGGGCATCACGATCTTTCGCACGCGGGTGATGAGCTCGTACCACGGCCACACGAGCCAGAAGCTCAGAAAGACGAGCCCCATCGGCCACCAGCCGGTCAGCAGCCAGCCCGCGAGGAATGACGACGCCAGGTAACCGAGCACGCCGAGTCTGCCGAGGAGCTGGCTGCCGGTGGTCCGGAGCCCCATGCTGAGCAGCAGCACGCCGCCGATGAGCAGGCAGTCGGAATAATTCATGGCTTGAGCCCGTGCTTCTTCACGAACGCCTCCAATTCCTCCGGCCCGAAATCCGGCAGCACCTTGCCGTCATCCGTCACGAGCGTCGGTGTCTTGCTCTGCTCGGAAAGGCGGATCATCGTGTCGTAATTGGCGCGGTCCGCCTCCACGTCGATGACCTCGTAGCGGTAGGCGCGCGCGTCCAGCCATTCGCGGGCGGCAACACACCACGGGCACCAGGTCTTCACGTAGAGCTTCATTTCGGCTTCGCCGCCTCGGCCTTCTTCCGCCACTGGGAGGTGACGTTTTCGAGATAGCTGTTCACGGTCACGCGGTACTTCTCCGCCGCGGCGGACACCTCCTTGTCCGGGACGACGACGGCTGATTTCGCCGGCACGATGAAGCTGTTCCGCGCGAGGCGGAGGATGAGTTTCGTGTGCGACTCCTTGTAGGCGATCACCGGGAAACAATCCCCTTTCTCCATCTCCCAGACCGTCCCGTCCGAGAGCTTCACCATGAGCGGATCCTGCACGCGCGCATACAGCGTCACGGGTTCCCCGGCCGGCACGCCGGTGATGCCGGCGGCGAGAATCAGGAGTGCGATGAGGACCTTCACCGCCCCAGTGTGCCTTGCGCGGCTGGAAAAATCAACGTGCCAGAGGCTGCTGGCCAGATCGCGCCGGCTCTGGCAGGAATCCCCGCATGCCCGCGCCCGAAATCCCATCGAAGGTGACCGTGATCGACCATCCGCTCGCGCGGGTGAAACTGACGACGTTGCGCGACCGGCGCACCGGGTCGGGCGAATTCCGCGCGCGCGCCGCGGAGCTCGGCGCCCTGCTCGTCTTCGAGGCCACACGCGATCTCGGCACGCTTCCCGATCCCGTGCAGACGCCGCTCGCCACGCACCGCGGCGCGAAGCTGGCGAGGCCGGTCGTCATCGTGCCCATCCTCCGGGCGGGCCTCGGCATGCTACAGGGGATGCTCCCTTTGATCCCGGAGGCCGGCGTCGGCCACATCGGGATGCGGCGCGACGAGAAGACCCATCTGCCGGACTGCTACTATTTCAACATGCCGCCGGACCTTTCCGGGGCGGACGTGATCGTCGTGGACCCGATGCTTGCGACCGGCGGCAGCGCGATCGGGGCGATCGCGAAATTGAAGGCCGCGGGCGCGGAACGCATCCGGTTCGTCTGCTTCGTGAGCTGCCCGGAGGGCCTCGCGCGCATGGCGGAGATGCATCCCGATGTGCGCGTCTTCACCGTCGAGGTGGATGCGGCACTGGATGAGCGCGCCTACATCGTGCCCGGCCTCGGCGACGCGGGCGACCGCTACTTCGGCACCGTCCCGCCGGTCCGGAGCGACGCGGAGCAATAGGCGCGCAATCCCGCGACGACGGCGTCCGCGTATTCGCGGAAGAGGCTGCGGCGCATCTTCCCGGCCACTTCGCGTTCACCCTCGTAATCACCCGCCTGGATGCGCGCGTGGGTCTCCTCGTGATTCATCCGGTAGGGCTCGAGATAGACCACCGGGCACTCGAACAGCCGGTTTGCGAGAAGGTTCCGCGCCCAGACGTATTCGTTCCCGCCGGCACGCACGGCATTTCCCGTCGTGTAGGCGAAAGGCGGCAGCCCCGTCGCGTCGGCGAGCGCCTTCGCGATGGGCGTCGCCGCGGCCAGTTCCTCGCCGTGAATCCGGCCCAGCAGCCGCAGGAGCATCTCCAGCCGCTGGTCGTCGTAACGCAGCTCGCCCGCCCCGTAGCAGCCGTTCACCATCACGTGCAGATCGTTCCGCTCGGTGAAAACGGGATTCTCCGGATCGCTCCAGTCATCCGCGTTGAAATGGATGCACACCGCGAGGTCCGGCCGCAGTTTCTCGTTCACGATCCGCGCCCGCTCGCGGATCTCGGCCACGCGGTAGAAGAGCTTTTCCGCCTGCCACTGCACCGTGTTCATCTTCAGCGGATCGCGCGCGCCGTCGTACTGCTCGCGGATGTCCGCGATGCCGAGCAGCTCGAGTTCCTTGCGTGCCGGGACGAGCAATCCGTCCACCGTGACCGGCGACAGCGGCTCGGTCCGATCCCGCACCAGGCCGACCTCCGCGCCCAGCGCCCGAAGCTGCGTCGCGGCCAGTTCCGCGACCAGCAGCGTCATGTCTCCCTCCTGGACCGGCTTCCCATCCGGCCGCCGGAAGGACCGCTCCTCCATGAGCGCCCAGCGTCCGCCGATATGACCCGGGTCGAGCGCGATGCGGACATCCGCGAGCGGTTTTTCCGCCGAGACCGGCCGCTTGCGCGCGGCGGACCGCCAGTAGCGCGGCGCCCGCTTCGCCGCTTGCGCATCCTTCGCGAAGCGGAGCGTCACCGTCTCCGGCGGAATCAACGTCTTGAACACCACGGCGGCATCCTCGCGCACCTCAATCATCCCCGCCGCGGCCTGCCCCAGTGCATACACCGTCTCCAGCAAGGTTTCGAATTCCCCGCGTGTCATCGTTTCCTGATACGCCTCGATGCGGCCCCATTCCGGCGCCGAAGCCAGCGAGCTGAGCCGTTGCGCCCGCGCCGGGATGCACAGGCACAGCAATGCGAAAAGGACGGCGGTTCCGGGCGCACGAAGCAACATGCACCATCAGCTACGCAGGAGACCCGCCGCGGTCACGCGGAGTTTCGGAAAAATCGCGCTTCATCCGCGCGGTCCTTTCCGTTTCCTTTCTCGCCGTCCACGCGGCACGCGACCTTCAGCACCTGCGTGCCCGTGTTCTTCACCACGACCTCGACGTGGCCGCATCGCGACAAATCCCAATGCCCGTCCGGCGCGACGATCGTCACCCCGGGCCACTGATGCTTGTGCCCGGTCTCCACGCGCACCGCGCCGGAATCGATGCGCGAGATTTGCGAGTCAGTCGTCTGGACCTTTGTGAGCGACAATTCCAGCGGCGCGGCGAGCCCCGCAGTCCCCAGCAGAGCGAGGAACAGGACGATGGGGAGAGTGAGGATGTGTTTCAAAATGGAGGAGGGACTGAGTTGAGTGCGGTTCTAGTTTGGCACGAACGCCGGAATGATGCGCTGCGGCAGCGTCTTGAGCATGTCGCCCATGCCTTTGTTGTGCGAGGTGATGACGGAGACCAGATCGATTTCGGGGAACATGAAGATGAACTGTCCGCCTGCGCCACGGCCTTGGAAGCTGTGGTAGGTCTTGCCGCCGACGGTGAAATCATCGACCCACCAGAAGAAGCCGTAGTGTTCGTTGATCTGACTCGGAGTGGTCGCGCGCACGAGGTAGGCTTCGGGGATGAGTTGCTGGTCCTGCCACTTGCCTTTGTTGAGGATGAGCTGGCCAAATTTCAGCATGTCGCGTGAGAGGATGCTGCTGCCTGCTGCGGATTTCGGCAGGCTGCTGATGGCGTGCTCCCAGTGATACTGCGTGATGCCCATGCGTCCGAGCAGTTCGGTCTTGATGAACTCCTCCGCGCCGCCGGGTGCGACGGCATTCAGCACCTGCATCGCGATGGCGGTGTCGGGCTCCTGATACTTGAACTGGCGCGGCATCGCGGGGATCGGGTCGCTGTATTGCAGATACGCCTGGATCTCCGCCTGCCCCTTGAGCTGCGCCGGATTCTTCATCAGGTCCTTCGCCTTCTCATCCGCGAGCCGGATGCCGGAACTCATCTGCATCGCCGGCGCGAGCGTGATCGTGTCCGCGCCCGCGACAAGCTTCGTGGTGTCCAGCTCCTTGAGAAAAGTGATCGCCGGCTTGTCGAGGTCCTCCATCTTCAGCAGGCCGAGCTGAATCGCACGCCCAATCGCCAGCGCGGCGTAGGACTTCGTGATCGACATCTGGTAATGCGGAAAATTCGCGCGTCCCCGGCGATAGTAGGACTCAAAGACCAGCTTGCCGCGATAGCCGATGAGCATGCTGTCCACATTACCCGCCTTCGCGTCCTTCGCCGCCGCTGCGAGTTCGTTGGCGAAGGCTTCAATCGCAGCGCGATCCCCGCCATCCACACCCAACTTCCCTACGACCAGCCCGTCCTTTTTGTCCGCCGGAGCGGCGCTGATGAAAGGTTGCTCCAAGTCCGGCAACTGCGCCT
>JBEBGK010000362.1:0-4765 GCA_040081515.1 Chthoniobacteraceae bacterium | reverse complement strand
CGGAGAAAATGCGCGGTTGTGCGGGAGCCGGCTCCGGCATCGCGAAAAGATCGGCGGTCTGGTCTGGCATCACGACGACACTAAGCATCGCCGCGAGCCGCCGCGAGCATTCACTCGCATTCCTCACATCCGCGCTTTCCCGCTTCGCGATTGGTCGGTAGCATCGCCGATCATGAAGACAATCCTTGCACTGGTGGATTTTTCCGACGTCGCTCCGCAGGTCATCGAGCGCACCGTTGCACTCGCAAAGGCGTTTGGCAGCCGGGTGACCCTCCTCCACGGCCTGCCGCACCAGCCGGTCGTCATCGATGTCGGTGTCGCCGCCCCGACCGTCTATCGGGAGCCGGGCGAGGCGGACATCCGTGCGGACGAGCAGAAGCTCCGGCAACTCGGCGAACCCCTGACCAGCGCAGGCATCCCGTTCAGCCTCCTCCAACTGCGCCACGCCACCGTGGAGCACATCGTCGAGGAAGCGGACCGTCTCGCAGCCGATCTCATCATCGTCGGTTCACACCGGCACGGCGCCCTCTATAATCTCATCGTCGGCAGCGTCACCGCTGATGTTCTCCAGCGCGCAAAGTGCCCGGTCCTCGTCGTGCCGGACAGCGGGCGTCAGTCCTGAATCCGCCGCAGGAGCAGGGCCGCGCCGGTGCAGGTGACGACGGCGCCGATGAGGAGGAAGGCGAGATCGGGCAGGATCGTCATGAAGCCGGAGTGCGCGAGATTCACCATGCGGAAAGCGTGGCAGAAATGCGTGAGCGGGAAGAGCTGCGAAAGATGGCGAACTCCCTCGGGGAGCTGCTCGAGCGTCGCGAACGCCCCGGAGAGCGGGAAGACCGGGAGCAGATAGAACACGGCAAACTGGATCGCCTGCGCCTGGGTCTGGCAGAAGGTGGAGATCAGCAGGCCGGTCCCGAGCGAGCAGAGCAGGAAGAGCAGGCAGATGAGCGAGAGCAGCAGCCCGCCGTGAAACTGCACGCGGAAGTGAAAGTGCGCGGTCGCCAGTGTCATGCTGATCAGGAGGATCGACACGACGAGATAGGGGAGCACCTTTCCCGCGACGATCTCGGTCCTGTGCAACGGGCTCACGAGCAGTTGCGAGAGCGTGCCGGATTCGCGCTCCCGCGCGATCGTGCAGGCCATGAGGGTGACGGTGAGCAGTTGCAGGATCAGTCCGACGATGCCCGGCGTGACGAAGTCGATGAACTTCAGCCCCGGGTTGTAGCGGATGTCGGTCTTCACTTCCCACGGCTCCATCCACGAGGTGAATTTCTTGCGGGTGTCCTCGGAGAGTTTTTTCCCGAGTTCGAAGACCTCGTCGGGAAGGTTGTCGATCATCTCGTCGCGGGCGGCGAGCTGGAATTCGCCGAGGACCTCCCGGATCGAGCCCTCGAGTTGCGGAGCGGTGCTGGTGTCCGTGCCGTCGAGGATCACGCGGAGCGGTTGCGGCTGGCCGTCGCTCAGGCTCCTGCCCCAGCCCTTGGGGATGACGAGCGCCGCGCGCACGCCATTCCGCAGCAGGTCGAATCCCTCGGGGACCGGCTGCTCCGACTGGCGCCAGGCGAATGATTTGTCCGCCAGCAGCCGCTCGCGCAGCTTCGCGCTCTCCTCGCTGCGATCGGCATCGTGCAGCAGGGCGGGGGCGTGCATGATGTCGGTGACCTCGAAGGCGTGCCCGAGCAGCAGCGTGAATGCGGGCGGCAGCGTGAGGATGAGGATGAGGATCCGCCAGTCGCGCAGGATGTGGAGGAACTCCTTCGTCGCCACGCTGGCGATGGAGCGGATGATGCGTGCGGGGCTCATGAGTCGGCGCGGTTTGGGTCGAGGATCTCGCGGTAGCCCTGGGAATACGCCTTGAAGATGTCCTCCATGTCGGGAGCGACCCAGTCGTGCCCGAGCCACGTGAGGCCCGCGAACGGCCATTCCTTCTGCCACTGCGCGACGAGTTCCTCCGCGCAGGCGGAATAGACACGGACGCGGTGGCTGCGGAGCGCGACGCCGAGGATGCCCGGGACGCTTCGCAGGCGGACGAGCGCCTCCATGACGGGCTCGACGTGCAGATCGAGCAGCCTGGCGCGAAAGCGCTGCTTGAGCTTCGGTGGCGATTCCTTGGCGAGCAGGCGGCCCTGGTGGAGGAAGCCGACCTCGGTGCAGCGCTCGGCCTCGTCCATGTAGTGGGTCGTCACGAAAATCGTCGTCCCGGCGTGGCTCAGGTCGTAAAGCAGATCCCAGATCTGCTGGCGGTGCACGGGGTCGAGCCCGGAGGTCGGCTCGTCGAGCAGCAGCAGCGCCGGTTCGTGGACGAGCGCGCACGCGAGCGCGAGCATCTGCTTCATCCCGCCTGAGAGGCTGCCGGCCAGCGCGTCGCTCTTCGCCCGCAGGTCGAGCTGCGTGAGCAGCGCCTCGATGCGATCCGCCAGCTTCCGCCCGCTGACGCCGTATGCCACGCCGAAGAAGCGGAGGTTTTCGAGGATCGTCAGGTCCGGGTAGAGGCTGAACTTTTGCGCGACGTATCCGAACTTCGGGCGGATCTCGTAGCGGCGCTGCCACAGGTCGAGCCCGGCGATCGTGCCATGGCCGGAGGTCGGTTTCGCGAGACCGCAGAGCATGCGCATCGTCGTCGTCTTTCCCGCGCCGTTGGCGCCGAGGAAGCCGAAGATCTCGCCGGCCGGGATCGACATGGAGAGTCCATCGACGGCGAGGGTCCGGCCGAAGGATTTCGAGAGCCGGTCGAGCGCGATGACGTCGCCGGCCATCAGGAAAGAGGCCCGCCGCCGGGGCTCGGGCGCGGACGGGCGGCACGGGCGAATCGCGAAACTTGTGTCACGCCCCGACGCGTAACGCAGCGCGGGCGGAGATGCTAGAAAAACGTGGCGGGTGCGGCGCAGTCAGAGAATATTCGCCAATCACCGCGGCTACGCGGTAAAGATCAAACCCGACCCGACCATGACTGCAATGCCCATTCCCGTTCCGTTCCGTCGTCTCAGCAAGGCGCTGTGTGTTCCACTGGCGTTTGCCGCGGCGTTCACCGCCAGCGCCGATCCGCTTTCCGAACTGGCGTCGTTTTCCGCGGTCAAGGATGTGAACCTCGAGAAGCTCGCGGGCGGCTCCGTGCAGATGGGGCGCGGCGCGGCGATGGGCTTCCCACGCGGGCTCGCGGTGGAGAGCGTCTATGTCGTGCGCAAGCCGTTGCAGGCGACGGTGGAATCGCATCAGCGGTGGAATCCCGCGCGCCATTCCGGGCTGAAGGTGTATCTGCACACGGACATCCCGTCGCGTCCGGGCCCGGGCGATTTTCAGAAGCTGGATTCCGCCCCGTCGAACCGCGCGGTGAAATCCCTCGTCGCCGCGACGCAGAAGCTCGCGTCCGGCGGCACGGATCTCCAGTTGAGCAACGCGGAGCGGAGCGCCTTCTCCGCCCAAGGCGACGGCGGCGGCGGCGCCATGCCGGCGAATGTCTCCGCCTTCTGGCGCAATGTGCTCCTCCAGCGGTCGCAGGCGTTTCTTTCCGGCGGCGCCGGACGCCTCGCGCCCTATGAGACCGGGAAGGAATCGATCCGGGCCGCCGACGAGATCGCGCGGCTGCTGAAGGAGGCGGGAAAAATCCGCGGGCAGTTCGCGGGTTTGATTGGGGCGAATCCGCTTACCGGGGGCAGGGGATCGCTTTCGCCGTCGCCGTATTGGGAATTGGTCGACGTCGAGGGCCAGGCCGCCGTGAGCCTCGGCGTGTCCTACTCGAAGAGCGGCGCCGGCTCATGGCAGATGCTCGACGGCCAGTATTACTCCAGCGGCGGCTACTACGTGCTGCTCACCTTCCAGCAGTTCTGGCCGGTCCAGATCGGCGGCCAGGAGGCGACGCTCGTCTGGCGCGGCGATCTCCTTTCCGCCGCATCGCTTGCCAATCTGCACGGTGTCGAGCGGATGGGATCGAGTTCCGCATTCATGCGCGAGACGCGGAGAAATGTGGAAGCCCTCCTCAAGGATGCGGGAAGAAAATAACCAGCCTCCATTCACCATGATCATGTCCTCCATCAAGTCCCCCGCCGCGCCTGCAAAATGCGCCGTCCGTGCGGCCGTAATTTTCTCCGTGCTCGCTGCGGCGGCGCTTCACGCCGAGGAAGACGGCGGCTCGAAGACCTCGTGGGAGGCGACCTTCTCCTCGTCGTGGATCGGCGGCTCCAATTTCAAATCGGGCGCGGGCAACGGCGATGCCGAGCTCTGGGATATCGGCGGAGGCGGCGTGCTCTCGTGGAAGCTTCGCGAGGGAATCCTGCTCCGTTTCGGCGCGGATTTCCGCCGGTATAACTTCGACGCGCCCGGAGCCCTCGCGCTTCCCTCCCAGCTTCAGTCCTTCAATCTCGTGATCGGCGCGGACTTCCAGATCGGCGAGGGATTGCTCGTCCGCGCGGAGATCGTGCCGGGCTTTTACGGCGGGTCCGGGAGCCTGCGTGGACGCGACCTGAACGTGCCTTTGAACCTGGCCGGGTTCTATTTTCTCACCACCGATTTGCAGGTGATGCTCGGCGCACGGGTGGACAGCCAGTGGGAGTATCCCGTCCTGCCCATCGGTGGAGTGCGGTGGCGGATCAATGACACATGGGTGCTCAACGCGATCCTGCCCACACCGCGGCTCGAGTACAGCTTCAATAAATCGGTCACGCTCTTCGCCGGCGGCAGGCTGGACGGCGCGAGCTACCGGATGGACGGGAACTTCGGCAGCAGCCGGGGAAACCCGAGCCTGGATAACGCATGGGGCAACTATGCG
>JBEBGK010000361.1:0-4768 GCA_040081515.1 Chthoniobacteraceae bacterium | reverse complement strand
CTTCGTCTCCGGTCTTTTCGTCGGCGCCGTCGTGGGAGGATCCGCCGCGCTCGTGGACGTCGTGAACAAGACCTTCCGGGGAGGTCCGGTCAACGTCCGCCGCGTCCTCGTTCAGCGGGCGAAACACGACCTTTCGCTCGATGAGGATCAAGGCCATCAGTTCTGGCAAATTCTCAGCGAGACCGGAATCGAATTGAGGGATGCCGTCCGGCCCGTCCGCCCCCAGATCGACGCGGTGCTTGCCAGGTCCTCCGAACGGCTGCGGGCCGTGCTGCGGCCGAGCCAGCAACCGAAGTTCGACAATCTCCTCAAGGAAGCGCGCACCCGGTGGGAAACTGCGGTGTGGGATTCCGCCCCGCGGGTCCCGGGGACGGAGTCCTCCTCGAATCCCTGAGCCGCGGCGACGATTTGCGTTCCCACCGGGGAGCTTTTGCGCTCTCATCCCGCGCCTCATGAGTGACCAGTTCGACGTCCGCTACGTTGCGCAGCTCGCGCGCCTCGACCTCTCGGAAGCCGAGATCGCAAAGTTTCAGGATCAACTCGGGCATGTGCTCGCGCATGTCGAGAAGCTGGGCCAGCTGGACGTCACGGCAGTGGAGCCCACGGCGCACGCAAACCAGGTGGTGAACGCCTTCCGCGCGGACGAAGCCCGCGACTGGTTCACCGCGCAGGATGCGCTGGCGAACGCTCCCCGCTCGGCGAACGGCCTGTTCGTCGTGCCGAAGGTCATCGAGTAGGCAGGCGGTCCACCTCAGCAGCCTGAACCCGGATGTCCATCGCCTCGCTCTCCATTGCCGAACTGCGCCGCAAGCTGCGCGCAGGTGACCTTTCTCCCTTGGAGGCCCTCGACGCGCTCGAGACGCGCATCACGGCGGTGGACTCCAAGGTGCACGGCTACCTTTCACGCGACTACGAGGCTGCGCGCTCCGCCGCATCGAAAGCCGATGTTTCCCTCCCCTTGGGAGGCATTCCCGTGGCGATCAAGGACGTCATCAACGTGAAAGGCGAACCCTGTTCCTGCGGATCGAAAATCCTGGGCGGGTACACCTCGAATTACGATGCCTCGGTAATCTCCCGCCTGCGAGCAGCCGGCGCGATTCCGTTCGGCAGATGCAACATGGACGAATTCGCGATGGGGAGTTCGACCGAGAACTCGGCCTTTGGCCGCTCCTGCAATCCGTGGGATCTCTCCCGCGTGCCCGGCGGTTCGTCGGGAGGCTCCGCGGCGGTCGTGGCGGCGAATGAGGCCTACGCAGCGCTCGGTTCGGACACCGGCGGCTCGATCCGCCAGCCTGCGGCCCTGTGCGGATGCGTCGGCCTGAAACCCACCTACGGGCGCGTCTCCCGGTTCGGCCTTGTGGCATTCGCATCCTCCCTCGATCAAATCGGACCGTTCACGAAGACCGTGGAAGATTCGGCGCTCCTCCTCAATGCGATCGCCGGAAAGGATCCGCTGGACTCCACGAGCCTCGACGAGCAAGTGCCCGACTACACGAGCCTCCTCGGCCGCGATCTGCGCGGCATCAGGCTCGGCATGCCAAAGGAGTACTTCATCAGCGGCATCGATCCGCAGGTGGACACCCTGGTCCGCGCAGCGATCCGGAAATATGAATCGCTCGGCGCCGAAATCGTCGAAGTCTCGCTTCCGCACACCGAGCACGCCGTGGCCGTCTATTACATCATCGCGACCGCGGAGGCTTCCGCCAACCTCGCGCGATTCGACGGCGTCCGCTACGGCTCCCGGGCCGCCGGCGGCAACGTGCTCGAGATGTACGGCCGCACACGCGCCGAGGGATTCGGCCCGGAGGTGAAGCGCCGCATCATCCTCGGCACCTACGTGCTCAGCAGCGGATACTACGACGCGTTCTATCTGCGAGCGCAAAAGGTGCGCACCCTCATCCGCCGCGATTTCACCCGCGCATTCGAGAAGGTGGATGCCATCGTCTGCCCGACGTCACCGGACCCCGCGTTCAAGGCGGGCGAACGGACGGATGATCCGCTGCGCATGTACCTCGCCGACATCTTCACCATCGCCTGCAACCTCGCAGGCACCTGCGGAATCAGCATCCCATGCGGCTTCGCCGAGCAGGAGGGAAAGAAACTGCCAGTAGGCCTTCAATTGATCGGCCAGCCATTTCGGGAGGCGCAACTGCTCCAGATCGCACACGCCTACGAACTCGCCGCCGACTGGCGGAAATCCCAACCCCCTCTGTAACGCTTCGCGTTACGCCGCCTTTTCCTTCTCGTTCAGCTTGTGGCCGAGCAGTCTCAGCGTCTGCTGCAGCGCCTCCACTTCGAGGGGCTTCTTCAGTACCGTCACTGGGCCCAGCTTCAGGATGTTGTCCAGCGTCTGGCTGTCGGGATAGCCGGTGATGATGACAATCGGCAGACCGGGCTGGATCTGTTTAGCCTGCTTGTAGATTTCGTCACCCGTGGTGTCCGGCAGTTGCAGATCCAGGAAGCACAATTCAAATTTCTGCTTCTGCAACGCGGCAAGCGCTTCTTTTCCGCTACCAACCACAATGCGCGAAAATCCCTGCTTTTTCAGGAACAGTTTGAACATGCTCTGCAAGCCGGCGTCGTCGTCCACGACGAGCACCGTGGGTTGCCCCTCTTCCTCATTTCGAAGGACATCACGATCCAGAGCGTCCTTCTTCACGCGCCAGCGACCGCCAATCTGGACAGCAGGCAACTGCCCGCGTTGGACCAAGTAGTAAACCGTCGGGAGTGGGATCCGGAGATACTCTGCAGTCTCCTTCACCGTCATTAAGTTGTGCATTGGGCTGGGCTTCGCTGGTTTGATTTGTTTCTGAATTGTCACATCGGGGAGTTGCATCTGGCAGACAGAATCCAAAATCTTTCAGGGACTGTCAACTGCATTTTTCAAAATATTGTGCGCCCGAAAGACTTCGGTCATCGAAAAACACTATATGGAGGGTAGTCGACATTTTTAATCTGCGTTTCAGCACAACTTGTAGCCTCCACTTCAATCATACAATTCATAAAGAAATAGTGCTCAGTGTGATCAAGACAGCATTTTGTACAACTTTTGAGACAGTCCGCACTGGGCAGATTCCTTAGCAAAGAAGTTGCGACCAAGGTTTTCGCAATGCCCGAGCTCGGTCCCGATTCACCGCGGAGTTCCGAAAAACGACAATGGGATTGGGCGGGAATCCGCCGTGTCAAACAAGCACCGACCAAAACCATACAGAGTGATTCAACAACTGGCCGCTGCGCCCGCCGCGAACACGACAACCCGATGGCGCAGCCGTGAGGAGTCGAACCTCAAACCTTCTGATTCGTAGTCAGATGCTCTATCCAATTGAGCTACGGCTGCGTTCCCTTTCTTGCGGGACGCGGAGGAAAGCATACCCCGACAGACGTGGCAACTTTTTCTGCACAGCTCTTTTCACGACCCGACGAATCGCACCGTCCATCAACGAAACCGCTGGCGGACGCATCTCCCGGTCGCGGTTGCATGACGACGAAAGCAACGCACCGCGGGACCCGCCGCCGTCGCCCGATGCCGTGGCCAGTGAGCGAGAATCGCGTCGCGGCAGCCCGAGACAACACCATGGCCGTGCGATCGGGGATCCACACGCGGCGAAGCTCGCGGTCCTGGCCGCTCCTGAATCCGGCTGGCAATCGGCGCTTGCCCGGCTCCAATGGCGGACTAAGCCCTTCCCGTCTGGTCCGCGATGCGGTACACTTGGGAATTGCGCGGGCGGCTCGCCTGAAACGCCGCCTCGCAGCATTTCAAGATCATCATGCCTGAGACACAGAGCCCGCCGAGTTCGCATTTGTCCCGACGGACATTCTGGGGTCTCTTCGAGCGCAGAGAATCGTGGAGACTCTCCTGGCGGGGATGGATCGCGCTGACGGTCGCGCTGTCGATGGCGGCCATCCTTTTGGTCGCGCGCATCTACCCCTTTCTCGCGGTGACCGAGCGTGCGGATGCGGACATCCTCGTGGTGGAAGGATGGATTCACTTGTATGCCATCCGCGCGAGCGTGGACGAATTCAGGAGCGGACGCTATCAGCGCATCTACACCACCGGCGGGCCCGTAATCGGAAGCGGCGGATACACCAACGATTTCAACACGGCTGCAAGCGTGGGAGGGTATCTGCTGAGAGGCGCGGGAATGCCGCCGGATCAGGTGCAGATGGTCCCCTCCTGGGTGATGGATCGCGACAGGACGTACAGCTCCGCGGTCACGCTCAGGAAGTGGTTCGAGGAAAAAGGAATCGGTGTCCGGAGCATGAACGTGGTGACGGAGGATCTGCATGCGCGACGCACACGCCTTCTTTTTCAGCGGGCTTTCGGCGACGGCGTCAAAGTGGGAATCATCGCGGTTCCGAATCCCGACTACGACGCGCAACGCTGGTGGCGCTACAGCCAGGGAGTCCGGGATGTGGTCACCGAGAGCGTTGGGTATGCTTACGCCAAGCTGTTCGGCCCGCGTTCGGGAAAATGAATGCTTGTTGGTCGGCCAGCCTCGCTCTGCGCGATACCGGCCCGTCAATCAGAGCGTGACTACCGCGACCCGATGGATGGGAGCGGGTGTGATTAGAAGTGAGTCCAACTGGAGGAGCAGAAAGGGCGTGGGAAGGTGGTGCGAAGGTGTGGAGCGGCGGCGCACTGGGAGCGGCGACATTCCTGTCGCCGTCCTCGCTCCTGCGCCGGAGGCGCACCATTCAAGGAAAGGCGGCGGGCGGTGGAGAGCCAGGGAGTGCCTTTGGCCGCCCAACGGTGCGCCGCCGCGTTGCC
>JBEBGK010000360.1:0-4780 GCA_040081515.1 Chthoniobacteraceae bacterium | reverse complement strand
CGCGGTGAATCACGGAATCCGGCATCAGCCACAATCCGCGGCCGCGGTTCGGAGAGGGCAGCCTGACGCTGAAAATGCCTGGCGACGAGCAACAGTATCGCCGGATTCTGGGGATCCGCTTTTTCACCGGCAGCGCCGCGGAGGCCGTGGCGCTCGGGCTGCGGGGTGGCCTGGTGGTGGTGCCATCGGCACCCGTGCTGGTCGGTGCGATGGAGGATCCGGCCACCCAGGCGGCATTGCTGGACAACGACCTGGCGATTACAGATAGTGGTTTGATGATTTTGATCTGGTCGTTGCTCCGCCGCGAACGCATCCCGCGTGTCTCGGGCCTGGAGTACCTCAAGCTGCTAATCGCCGAGCCGTCCGTCCGCGGTGCGGGTGCCAGTTTGTGGGTGATGCCGGGTGAAGCCGCGATGGAGAGGAATCTTGCCTGGCTGCGGGCGCAGGGTCACGAGATCAGCCGGGAGGACTGCTACGTCGCACCGAAATATCCTCCCGGCCCGCTCGCGGACCCAGCCTTGCTGGAGATCGTCGAGCGGCGAAAACCCAGGCATATCGTGATGGCGATCGGTGGAGGCGTGCAGGAGCGGCTCGGCCATTACCTGAAACGGAACGCTTCATTCCGCCCCGGAATCCACTGCACGGGGGCTGCGATCGGGTTCCTCAGTGGTGACCAGGTCAGCATCCCGGTGTGGGCGGACCGCTTCTTTCTGGGCTGGCTCTTCCGATGTGTCCGGTCGCCCGGGCTCTTCATCCCGCGGTATTGGAAAGCGGCACGCCTCGTGCCGATGATGTTCCGCTGGGGGGCGCGTCTGCCCCAGCCGGCGGCTTGATGACTTCCCAATGAGTACCCGGCCCACACCATTCGAAACGCGGAACGCATCCAGTGTCTGCAGCGCAGCGCCCTCCACCCGAACCGCCATCGCGGGAAGGCTCTGCAGTCCGGCCACCGTCCTCGGCTTCTTGCTGGTCGCTGCCCTTTCCCGGGTCGAAGCGCAGGAGGTTCCGCGTCCGTCCGTGACCCGTCAGAAGGTGAAGCAGGCATTGCCGACGGCCGGCAACCTTAGGCTTGGCCCGGTCTTGCTCAGGGTGGATGCGAACCTCACGACGGAGTTTGTGGACAACGTGAACCTCGCTGCGGGTGGTTCGGAGGACATCATCATCACGCCGTCGGTGGGAGTCACTGCAATCTGGCCGATGACCCGCCAGAACACGCTCCGTTTCCGGACGTCGATCGGTTATTCGAAGTACATCAACAACTCCGCCTTGGACCGCGAGAACCTGGTGATCTCGCCGGATTCCGCGCTGAGCTTCGATATTTACGCGGGAGATTTCCGGTTCAACTTCCACGAGCAGTTTTCGTATCAGTTGGAGACGGTCAGCCAGGGTTCGCTGGCCGGCGTGGCACAACTTCCGCGGTTCACGAACACCGTCGGGGCGTCCGTGCTCTGGGACATGAACGACATCATCTGGACGATCGGCTACGACCACTTCGATTTCATCACGGTCGGCGATGCGGCTAACACCCAGGGAGCGCTGGCGCAGAACACCGGCCAGTTGAATCATAGTACGGACCAGGTCGCGACTTCCGCGTCCTTCAAACTCAGTTCCGTCGCCATCGGCGGGCTGGAGATCGTGGGCGCCACCTCGAGCTATCCAGATTCGAGCAGCGCGGACTTCAGCAGCCTTACCGTGGGTCCATACATCGAGTATCAGCTCACGCCATATACACACCTTTTTCTGAGCGGCGGTTACAAGCTGTACTCCGGCAATGGCGGCGGGGTGGCCGCCGCCGGCACGGTGCCCGGCATTGCTGGAAACCAGTCCGGTTTCTATGCCGGGGCATCGATCGTTCACACGCTGAACCGCTACTACAGGGACCGGCTGGATTTCGGACGCAGCGACGAGTTTGATGCATTCAACGGACGCGCCCAGACGAGCTATGTGCGTTACTCGGGGACCTGGGAATTGAACCAGAAGATGAGCCTCGGAATCGGGCTGTCTTACGAGGACGTCAATCTGGTCAGCGGCAGCCTTTTCAACGGTGGGAATGCGGAGAAATATTCGCGAATCGGGGCTTCGCTCAGCACGGCATACCGGCTCACGGAGCACTTCGATGTTGCACTCGCTTATCGCTACACGAACAAGGATTCGACGATCGCGCTTCTGAGCTACTCCCAGAACAGCCTCACAATCTCACTTGGATATCGCTTCTAGTGGTGCTATTAATATTTTGATGCAAAGCGCTGATGCCATGATCGGGAAGAGTATCAGCCGCGCCCGGCTTCTGGGTGCGGCGTTCGCCGTTTTCTCGGCGCAATGGATCGTTGCGCAGGACGTTCCGGGACGGACTGCCAGCGATTTGAGGCAGGAAAATCCCGCGGCCGCGGAAAGGGCTTCTTCAAGGCAGGTCGGCGGATCGAGCAGCACGGTCGCCCAGACCATTTCGATGGACGTCCTGAACGACTCGCAGAAGCTGGGTTTTGGAGACCGCGTGAGCTTCCGCATCGTCGAGGAGCGGACCCAGCCGATCCCGCTTTTCGTCACGGATTCCGGGGAAATGGAGGTCCCGCTCATCGGCCGCGTGAAGGCCGCCGGCAAGTCTTGCAAGGAGCTTGCCTTTGAGATCAAGCCGATGCTTGAGAAGGATTACTTCCGCAAGGCGACGGTCATCATCGGGCTGGATTTGATCAGCACGAGGTCCCGCGGCAAGATTTACATCACTGGGCAGGTCCGGGCCCAAGGCGTGATGGAACTGCTGCCGGACGAGACGGATTTCACGGTCAGCAGGGCGATTCTCCGCGCCGGTGGCCTTGCCGATTTTGCCGACAAACGGAAGGTGAAACTCGTCCGGAAGAAGGAGGGAGGAGCGAGAAGCCAGCGAGTGTCACAGACCGGGAAGGGCGACTCCGCGCCTTGGTGGATGCCGTGGGTGAAGAACAAGGGCAACGTGAAGGACGCCTCGACTGAGACGATCTACGTGGATCTGGTGGAAATCCTCGAGAAGGGTCACCTCGAGCGGGATCCCGTGCTGAAGGCCGGGGATCTGATTGTTGTGCCGGCCCGGCTGTTTAATTTCTAGCCCAGGTTCCTCCTCCTATGCCTCTGCCACTTCCGGAAACGTCCCCCAACCAGTGGAGTCGCGTACGCGTCCAACTGCTGCGCTATCTCAACCTCCTCAAGAAACGCTGGTGGGTGGTGCTTCTCCTGGTGAGCGCCGGTCTGTGCGGCACCGCCTGGTACGCGATGCAGCAGCCAGAATCCTGGCAGTCCACGGGCAGGATGATGGTGAGCGGCCAGATCCGTCTCGGGGACAATGCCGCGGCGATGTATTCGGAGGAACTGGTCAACTTTTTCGGAACGCAGATTGAGTTGATGCAAAGCGGCGAAGTCCAGAGACGTGCTCATACCCGCGTGAATTCGCTCCATCCCGAGTACCGTGCGGAGGAGGTCAAACTGGAGGTGGCCCAGTTGCCGAAGGCTGCGATCTTCCTGATGCGCGCGACTGGTCAGACATCACCCTACACGCAGGCATTCCTGGATGCGGTGATGGACGAATACGTGGCCACGAAGAAAGAGATGCGCAAGGACAAGACGGAGAGCGCCACCGTGGCGATTCAGGATGAACTCATCCGGCTCGAGAAAGTCATGCAGAAGGAAGAGGATGACATGCATGACTTCCAGAAGGCGAACAACATCGGATTCCTGGAGCAAGAGGGAAACAGCGCCGGCCTTTACCTCACGGGACTGAACCGCCAGATGGCGGACTTGAAGACGGAGTTCGATCTGCTCGCATTGCTGGATCTGGATCAGAATCTCGACCGCCCGCAGATCGCTCCGACCCTCAGTGAGAAAGGGATCGGCAGGCTGGAGTCACTTTCGACCTCGTTCGGGCCGCTCGGGGAGTATCTCAAGGCGAAGCAGCAGGTGCAGCAGCTCAAGTCCGACCGCGACGACCTTGCAAAAAATCTCCGTGAGCGGCACCCCGCGATGGTCGCCATCGACGAGCAGATCGCGAAGGGGGACGCGATTTTGCGGACTTACCGCGAGCAGAGCATCGAGTCACTCAAGAACAAGCGTGAAGCCATCCGCCTGCAGATCGAGAATCTTCAGGGCGTCATCAAGCAGTGGGAGGAAAAGGCGCTCGACCTCGCGAAGCGCATCGCGGAGTTCCAAAAAATCAAATCAAGGATCGAGCGCACCAAGACGATGTACGACCGCCTGCTCGTCAGCCTGAAGGGCGTGGACGTCACTCGGAATATCGAGCAGGACAGTGTCTCGATTCTGGAAAGGGCGACGACGCCGAAATCCGTCCGGCCCGGGCTTGAGCAGTTGCTCGCCCTTGGTGCGGGAGGTGGCCTCTTCCTCGCGCTGGGAATGCTGTTCCTGACCGACAAATTCGACGACCGGATCGGTTCGTTCTTCGAGTTCCGCGAGCGGTTCCCGGAGAATCTCCTCGGGCAGGTGCCGAGCGAACTCGGCAAGGGCCAGATGGCCCTGCTCGTGGCGAACGATCCGCGGCACGCAATGCTCGAATCGTTCCGGACGTTACGATCATCGATCATATTCCTGCCCGTCGAGGGCGCGAGGCCCAAGACCATCCTCGTCACCAGCGCGACCCCCGGCGAGGGCAAGACGACGATCGCGGCCAACCTCGCGATCATGTTCGCATTCTCCGGCGCGAAGACGCTGCTCGTGGACGCGGACCTCCGGCTTGGCCGAATCGGCAAGGCCTTCGACGTCGATGCGGAGGTGGGCTTCTCCGACGTGCTCCGGCAGC
>JBEBGK010000359.1:0-4792 GCA_040081515.1 Chthoniobacteraceae bacterium | reverse complement strand
GTGAAACGCACTCTCCTCCACATCGCCGCGCTGCTCGCGCCCCTTCCGCTTTCCGCGGCGGCGCTCATTCCGGGCGAGCCCGTCCGCGTCACCCGGAGCGAAATGTTGATGTTCCAAGGAAAAAATTTCGTCGGCGCCGCGAAGGGACAGGAACTCACGCTGCTCAAGCACGAGGCCATTCAGAAGCGCGTGTATTTGTCGTTCCTGAAGGACGATGACACGCTCGTGGCCGTCACGCTGCCGGAGGACGCAGTCGAGCCGGGCGCTCCGAACCCCGCGCGCGATCTGTTCCGGGGCGCGGAGGCGATCCGCGAACAGCGCTACGACGACGCGAGGCGTCTTTTGCTCAGCGCCAATGCGGACAAGGAATGCGCACCGCTGGCCTCGACCATTTCGCTCCGGCTCGGCGGAGTGCTTGCAGCCGCCGCGCAGGCCCGCACCGGGACACCGGCGGGCCGGCAGGCATTCACCACCGCGCTCCAGGGAATGCGCGACACCGCGGAGCAGCTCAACAAGGCGGGATACCCGAGCCTCGCGCTGGCGCTCGATGAAGGGACCGATCGGCTCGGCGGGAATTCACCGGCCTCGAAGCTTGACCGCGCCGAAGCCGCGCGACGTGCCGGCATTTCACGGCGTTGCCTGATGCGCGCGCGGCAGGCCGCCGCGTTGAAGCGCTTTGCCGCGGCATCGGGATTCATCACCGAAGGCTTGCAGGCCGAGCCCGGACAACCCGAGTTGAAGGCCCTCCAGCCGCGGATCCAGAAGGACATCGACGACGCTGACAGCCTCTACAAGACCGCGAACAAGATGCGCCGCTTCGAGGGCGGCATGATTCACGCCCTCAGCGCGATCGACGACGGCCTGAAGCTTTGCTCCGACCACGGGAAGCTCCGCGAGCTTCGCAAGGAACTCGGTGCCGCGTTCGAGGAGCGCACCTCGCCGCCCGTCACCGCCGCCTTCCTCACGACCGCAAAAGTGAGCACCCCGCAGAAGGAACTGGAGGAGGGCCGCCGTCTCTACACGAATCGCTGCACGGAATGCCACGACCTCGAGATGCTGGATTCGCGCACCCGGAGTTCGTGGGATTCGATCGTCACCGGGATGTCCCGGCGCGCAAACCTGAGCGCGGAGGAAAAGGCGCGCATCATGGATTACATCACCGCCGCGCAGAGCGTCGTCGAGGCCGGCGGCTCGCGATAGCGAGGGGCCGCCGCGCATCATCACGCCGCTGGCTTGCCCACGGGCACCCGCGCCTCTAAACAACGGCCCACATGCCCGAGCGGACCACTTCCTTTGACGAACTCCCGCCGATTCGCGTACGGGCAAAGTTCTTTTTCGAGGGTGATCGGAAGTGGTTCCTGAAGGGCGTGACCTACGGGCCGTTCAAGCCGAATGCCGACGGCGATTTCATCAGCACTCCGGAGCAGGCCCGGAAGGATTTTGCGCTGATGCGCGAACTCGGGATCAATCTGATCCGCGTCTATCACGTGCCACCGCGCTGGCTGCTGGATCTCGCGACCGAATTCCGCCTTCGGGTGCTGATCAGCATCCCTTGGACGCAGCATGTGGAGTTTCTCAATTCGCGGGCCCTGCGGCGCCAGATTCTGCAGGTCGTCCGGAGCACGGTCGCAAAGAACAAGGGGCATCCGGCGATCTTCGCGTACCTCGTCGGCAACGAAGTCCCCACGACGATCGTCCGCTGGCTCCGCGCCGATCGCGTGCAGGTGTTCCTGGAGGAACTCATCGACGCCGCCCGGCAGACGGATCCGCGCCCGCTCTACAGCTACGCGAGCTTCCCGCCGACGGAGTACCTCCGACCGGCCAACGTCGATTTCCTCACGCTGAACGTCTATCTGGAGCGCCGGATCGATTTCGAGCGATACCTCGCCCGTCTTCAGAACATCGCCGAGGACAAGCCGCTCCTGCTCGGTGAATTCGGCCTCGACACGCAGCGCAACGGGGAGGACCGCCAGGCCGAGGTGCTCGACTGGCATCTGGATTCCGTCGTGCTCGGCGGAGCAGCGGGGACGATCTTTTTCTCGTGGACCGATGAGTGGTTCACAGGCGGGCATGAGGTGACGGACTGGCAGTTCGGGCTCGTCACGGCGGATCGGCGTCCGAAAAAAGCGTTCCACGCGCTCAAGGCGAAGCTCGCGGACGACGGCCTCATCACAGCGCGCATCCGCCTCCGCGCTTATCCGAAGGTCAGCGTCATCGTGTGCAGTTACAATGGCGCCAAGACCCTCGGGGACTGCCTGAAGTCGCTGGATGAAATCCAGTATCCGAACTTCGAGATCGTGCTCGTCGATGACGGCTCGACCGATCGCACGCAGGAGATCGTGACGGAATGGCAGGCCGCGCGGATGAACGGGAGAACGCTGCCGCACTTTGTCAGCATCGTGCAGTGGAACATGGGCCTGAGCTACGCCCGCAACATCGGCGCGCAGGCATCCAGTGGCGAAATCCTTGCCTATACCGATGGCGACTGCATGCCGGATCCCGACTGGCTTTACTATCTCGTCGCCGTGCTGCTCAGCGGCGAGTACGCGGGAGTCGGCGGGCCGAACATTTCGCCGCCGGCGGTGAATTCCGTGCAGGCCGCCGTCGCCGCAAGCCCCGGAGGGCCGAGCCACGTCCTGCTCACGGACGTCGTCGCGGAGCACGTGCCGGGCTGCAACATGGCGTTCTGGCGATGGGCGTTCGACCTCGCCGGCGGCTTCGATCCCGAGTACCGCAAGGCCGGCGACGATGTGGATTTCTGCTGGCGCCTCCAGACGCGCGGCGGCGTGGTCGCGTTCTCGCCGTCGGCGATCGTGTGGCACTACCGGCGTTTCACCCTGCGGGCATTCCGGAAACAGCAGGAGGGATACGGCGAGGCGGAGGCGATGCTCCGGTTCAAGCATCTCATCTTCTTCGGCCCGACTGGAACCGCGAAATGGAAGGGACAGATCTATGGAGCGCCGAGGCTGACGTGGCTATTCAGCCGCCCGCTGATCTACCACGGGGTGTTCGGGCAGGGGCTCTTCCAGACACTCTACCCGGCGCAGCAATCGGTCGTCGCGGCATACCTGAGCAGCATCGAGTGGTTCGCGTTGACGATTTTCATCGGCGTGCTCGGCATCCCGCTTCAATGGCTGCGCATTGTCCCCGTCCTCATGTTGCTCGGCACCGTGAGCGTCGCGCTCAGTTGGATGGTGAACATCCGTATCGAGCCGAAGTATGACACCATCCCCGCCCGCCTGCTCGTCGGCTTTCTCGCGTTCATCCAGCCGCTGGGCCGCGGCTGGGCGCGCTACTTCACCTGGCTCAAGTTCAAACGGACACCGTCGCGCGTCATCGCCACGCCGGAACCCGGGCTTGCCCGCGAGGAACACTCCGGCGGCATCACGCGGATCGATTTCTGGAACGAGACCGGGACCGGCCGCGAGGCTTTGCTCTCGGAAACCGTGAAGCTGCTCGACGAGGAGGGCTGGCGCTACTCGATGGATACCGGCTGGAAACGCTGGGACGTCCTGGTGTACGGCACCCTGTGGTGGAGCGTGAAAGTGGCGACCGTCACCGAGTATCACGGCGGACCGAAGTGCCTCACGAGGGCACGACTCGGGCTGATGATGGTGCCGACCACGTTCCTCGTGAATTCGATCCTGCTCAGCACGCTCCTCTACCGTCAGTTCATCGCAAAGAGCGGCGATCGCTGGCTGTGGATCGCGTTTCTCCTGTTCGTCATCTGGCTCGCGCGGCGCGGCTACCGCCTGAAGCGGCGCGTTGCCGATCTGCTGATTCACGCGGCGCAGACTGCGGGGCTGAAGCGCGTCTCCGGTGAGAGGGCGAAACCACGGGCCGCGTCGTGAGCGAGCCGACCTCCGAATTCATCGTCGAGAAAGCGGACGCGGGAACCCGGCTGGATCATTTCCTCACCGCCCGCGCCCCGGGATTCTCACGCTCGCGCCTGCAGGCGCTCGTGCATGGAGGCTTTGTGACCGTCGATCGTTGCACGGCCACGCCCGGTCGAAAACTGCGCGCTGGCGAGCGCGTGCTGCTCACGGTGCCGCCGCCCGTCGCCTCGGACAGCCTGCCGGAGGCGATCGCGCTCGACGTTCTTTTCGAGGACGACGATCTGATCGTCGTGAACAAACCCGCCGGCCTCGTTGTGCATCCGGCCGCGGGCCACGCGGCTGGCACGCTCGTGAACGCACTCCTCCACCACTGCGGCACGCTCAGCGTGATCGGCGGCGTGGAACGCCCCGGGATCGTCCATCGCCTCGACAAGGAAAGCAGCGGTTGCCTCGTCGCGGCGAAAAACGACTTCACGCACCAGGACCTCGCGCGCCAGTTTGCGTCGCGGGACGTGAGCAAGATCTACCTCGCGCTCGCGGCTGGCACGTTCAGGAAAGTGTCTGGCACGGTGGATGTCCCGATCGGACGCCACCCGGTTCATCGGAAAAAAATGGCCGCGCTCGCCCCGGGCAAAGGCCGCGCGTCCACCACGGGCTGGCGCGTGCTCGCCAAGCTGTCCTGCGGGACGCTTGTCGAGTGCACGCTGCACACCGGTCGCACGCATCAGATTCGCGTCCACCTCAAGCACCTCGGGCATCCGCTGCTCGGCGATCCGGTGTACGGCAAGCGCGGCGACTTTCCCCGCCAGATGCTCCACGCGTGGAAGCTCGGCTTCTCCCATCCGCGCACGGGAAAACATCTCGACTTCATCGCTCCGATCCCGCCCGATTTCGTCGCTGCCGGCGTGCCGGCGAATCTCCCATGAGCGAAGAACCCATCGACCTCGTCATCCACG
>JBEBGK010000358.1:0-4803 GCA_040081515.1 Chthoniobacteraceae bacterium | reverse complement strand
GGCGAGCTGTATGGCGACATTCACTCGGCGCGCATCGTTTTGAGGTAGCCCACCACTCCTCCACTCCACTCATCACCCCGTCTCCGCACCACGCCCAAGGCCACTCCGGCCCGTTCCCCCGACGACCCTTTCCAGCCAAAACCATGCCGCCCGATCATCATGAAACCCCTCCTGAGCTCCGCCCTCGTTTCTCCCCCAGAATTGTAAGCCAGTTGCAGCCTGACGCCGGTTCCCGCATTACTCAAATGTTCGGCGGAAGCCCGCGCGAAAGGCTCGGTTGGGGGTGTACTGGTGATGCACTCTTCGTTACCTGAAATGATATGAAAATCACTCTCTGCCTAACCCGCTTTCTCTCGATGTTGTTCCTGCTCCCACTCTCGCTGCGTGGCCAGGCCGCGCCGGAGGCGGGTGTGGAGGACTTGACGGTGCTGCCGGCGTTGGTGGATGGGGTGGCGCCGACCGCGCTGCTGGAGGCGCAGTTGAAGAAATCGGCCTTTGCCGCACTGGACCGTCGCGATGCGGCCTACGCGCAAATCAAAACGCCCGCCGATGTCACCGCGTGGCAGCAGCGGCAGCGGGCCAGTTTCCTCGCGGCGCTGGGCGGGCTGCCGGAGCGCACGCCTTTGAAGGCGCGGGTGACGGGCCAGCGTGACTGCGGCGCGTATCGGATGGAGAAGATCCTTTTTGAGAGCCAGCCGGGATTTATCGTCTCCGGCTTGCTCTATCTTCCGCCGGGAGAGGGGCCGCATCCGGCGGTGCTGATGCCGTGCGGGCACACTGACATTGCAAAGGCGGGCAAAGTGTATCAGACGGCCTCCATCAGCCTCGTGCAGGCGGGCATCGCGGTGTTTTGTTTCGATCCCATCGGCCAGGGCGAACGGCGGCAGTTTCGGCAGCCGGACGGCAAACCGGAGTTCAGCAGTCCCACGAGCGAACATCAACTGATGGGCATCTCCGGGACGCCAGTGGGCAACAGTCTCGCGCGGGCGATGATCTGGGACGGCATCCGCGCCCTCGACTACCTGCAGAGTCGGAAAGACATCCGCGGCGACCGACTCGGCTGCACCGGTGTCTCCGGCGGCGGGACCATGACCAGCTACCTGATGGCGCTGGATGAACGCATCGCCGCTGCCGCGCCCGCGTGTTATCTCACGGGTTTCCGGCGCTTGCTCGAAACGATCGGCCCGCAGGACTTTGAGCAAAACCATTTCGGGCAGATTACCGCCGGCCTGGACCAGTCCGATTACGTCCTGCTGTGCGCCCCGCGGCCGGTGCTCATCATGGCGGCGACCAAGGATTTTTTCGACATTCACGGCGCCTGGAATGTCTTCCGTGAGGCTAAGCGCGTTTACGGACGGCTCGGCTTCCCGGAGCGCGTCGAGTTGATCGAGGCGGACACGAAACACGATCTCGCCATCGAAATGCGCGAGGCCTCGGCGCGGTGGTTTCGGCGCTGGCTGTTGGGCCGCGACGATGCGTGGCGGGAACCCGCGTTCGAGATTTTGCCCGAGAGTGAAATCCTCTGCACGCCCGAGGGCGATGTGCTGCGCCAGCCCGGCGCGCGTTCCTTTTTCGACCTGAATTCCGCGGAGGCCGCGCCTCTCGCTGAGGAACGCCAGCGCTTTTGGCAAACCAACCCGCCGCCCGCCGCGCTCGCCAAGGTGCGCGAACTCGCGCGGATTCGCCCGCTCGCGGAACTGCCGCCTTTCACCGCGACCGCCGGGGCCACGCTCCAGCGCGGTCCGGTGCGCATCGAGAAACTGACCCTGCGCAACGCTGAAGGCACCGTGCTTCCCGCGCTGCTGTTTCGTCCGGCCAAGGCCAGCACCGGCCTCCGCCTCTACCTCCACGGTGATGGCAAAGCGGCGGAAGCGGGGCCAGGTGGCCGTCTCGAAGCCCTCGCCCAAGCGGGTGAAACCGTGCTCGCGGTGGACCTGCGCGGTCTCGGTGAAATGCAGCGTGGAAAACGGGCCACTGGCTTTGCCGCGCTCCAGGAGCCGAACTGGAAGACCGCCACGCTCGCCTATTTGCTCGGCCATTCCCTCGTCGGCCTGAGAACCGAGGACATCCTCGCCTGTGCGCGGCTCGCTTCGGCGCAGTGGAACGAAGGCCGCCCTGTCCACCTCACCGGTCGCGGTGAAGCCGGCATCCCCGCGCTTCACGCCGCTGCTCTGGAGCCGCAACTTTTCGCCAGCACGCGTCTCGAACGCACCCTGCGCACTTGGACCGATGTCGCCAGTACGCCACGCACACGGAACCAGCAGGTCAACACCGTCCACGGGGCGCTGCGCTACTACGACCTGCCGGATTTGGTCTCCACCCTCCCCGCCGGCAAGCTGGTGCTGCACGAGCCGGTGGATGCGGCTGACCAGGTGGAAAAGAAGTAACTCAAATCTCATCATCATGAAACTCACCCGCCTCCTCATCACCACCCTGCTGCTCACTCATGCGCTGCATGGTGCCGATATCGCACTGTCCACAGCGGGCAAGACCGAGTTCCACATCGTCAAGCCGGCGAATCCTTCGCCAGTGGATGACTACGCGGTGACCAAGCTATCGGAATACCTCAGGCAGATGACTGGCGCGGAGTTCCCGGTGATGGATGCGGAAAAGGCTACTGGTGACAGCCCTTGTCTTTATGTCGGCATCAGTGCGGCAGTAAGTAAAAAGTTGGGCACTGATCCGTTGAAGGAGCTGAAGGACCAGGAACATGTTTCCCAGAGCCAGGACGGCGATCTTTTTCTCTATGGCAAGGGCATCCACGGCAATCTCCATGCGGTAATGGAGTTCCTGGAGACCTCGTTGGGCTGGCGCTGGTATTCGGTCTTTGAGAAGCCGGTCGTTCCCGCCACACCGAGCGTGACGCTGAAGCTTTTCGAGCGGAAGCGCGGCTTCTCCTTTCGCTCGCGCGAGGTGGGATTGATCGGTGATGCGAACTTCTTTTATCAGAACGGGATCAACATGGGCTCGGAGAGATGGGGGAGCCGGTCGGAGGCCAACTTTGTGCCGTATCTGCGCAATGATAAGTTCGTGCACAGCTCATTTGCCTACATCCCGCCCACGCCGGACACGGTTTACTCCAAGTCATTTCCGTGGATGGAGCGGATGGATTATTTCGCGACGAATCCCGAATTCTTTAGCATGCACGCCAACGGCAAGCGCACGACCGGCCTCCAATTGTGTTTCAGCAATCCCGCGCTGCGGCAGGAACTGACGCGCAACATCCTCAAGCATCTCGCCATCGCACCCGGAAACGACATCATCACGGTGGACGCCGCGGACAATCCAGACGCCTTCTGCTCCTGCCCGGACTGCAAGGCACTGGAGAAGAAATATCAAAGCCCAGGCGGACCGATCTACGATTACCTCATCGAACTCTGTGGTCTCATGCAAAAGCAGCATCCCGGGAAGTTCGTGAAGACACTGGCCTACCGCCGCAGCCAGACTCAGAAGCCGCCCACGCTGCCCGCTGGAGGCAAACTGCCGGAAAACCTGATCATCTCCTTCGCGCCCATCGAAGACTGCTTTTTCGCCGACTGGAATCATCAAGATGCCGCCGTGCAGGAAACTTATCGTGATCTCCAGGCATGGGGCCGCATCACCTCACATCTGTGGGCCTGGCTCTATCCGAATCCGTGGGGCAGTGGAGAGGTGCTGCCGGTGGGCAATCTGCGGCGCAACATCAATCAGATGCGCCTCATGCACAAAGCGGGCGTCGAGGGCGTCTTCACCGACCATCGCGGTGCGAACGACCGCTCCGGGCTCAGCGAGTTGCAGGGCTTTCTCATCCGCAAACTCATGCAGGATGTGAACTGCGACACCGATGCGCTGATTCGCGAGTTCACCGATCACCAATACGGCCCGGCCGCCGACCTCGTCCGTCTGTATCTGGAGGAACTGGAGCAAGGCAGCGAGGCGATGCGCGAACTGCCGCACGGTGTTACCTTCACGCCGGGACCCCGCTTTGAAGACAAGATCTTCCCCTACCTGACCGAGGCGAACATCCATCGCTGGCAGCGCCGTTTCGACGAGATGGAGGCCAGAGTCGCCGCATCGCCAGAGCCGTTGATCAATGTCCGCCTGCTGCGACGGGAGTTGGATTTCGCCAGCCTATGGAAATGGTTCAAACTGCGCCAATCCCACCCGGACTACTTCCAGGACGCCACCGTATTCGCCAACCGCATCAAAGCCGCCAGCCCGAGACCGTTTGCGCCCGGAGCGCTCGCCGATTTTATGGCCATGATCGAGGGTGGTGGCGTGGAGAAGCCCCTCCCAGCCGAGTTCAATGGCATCGACCGCTCCCGCATCCAGACCTATGTACCCACGAACTCAGGCCGGCAGAGCGGACCACTGACCGTGAAGGATGCCGAAGCCGCCTGGGGCTACGCCACGACCATTCATGTGCCGGATATGCCGTTTCAAGTCGGCTTTTACCAATGGGAATCGCGCCAACCATCCAAGGGCAGGGAAGGCGCGCGCATCCGCGTGGAGCAGAAAGACATCACCCCCGGCGAATACCGCCTCTACAAACTGGGCCCCATCACCCTGACCCCGGACTCCTGGATTTGGTTCTCGGCTAAAAGCTGGGCCACGAATCAGCAGCTCGGCGAGCGCCTGTATGAGCCTGGTGCCTCGAATCAATGGGAAGCCTGGGTGTCCCTGAAGTTCGACGGCCCCACCTACGGCGGCACGGCGAAGGAAGATCTGGTGCTCTGTGATCGAATCATCGTCGTGAAGAAGCTGTGAAGAACACCTCCCGCATCCCTGCTTTCCAGGACAAAATAATTGAAGACAACACCATGA
>JBEBGK010000357.1:0-4815 GCA_040081515.1 Chthoniobacteraceae bacterium | reverse complement strand
ATTGGCGGCGGCTGCTGGCGCGCAGGCGAAGGCGCCCCTGCTGCTGCTCTACGGCAGCCAGACCGGCACCGCGGAGGCGCTCGCGAAGAAGACGGCGAAAGTCGCGGAGAAGAATGGCTTCGCCCCGAAGCTCGTCGGCATGGACAAATACTCCGAGGTCGATTTGACGAAGGAGCAGAATGTCCTCGTCATCACGAGCACGTATGGCGACGGCGATCCGCCGGACATGGCGCAGGGATTCTGGGAGTGGCTGAAGGCCGATACCGCGCCCAAGCTCGATCACGTGCGTTACAGCGTGCTCGCGCTTGGCGACACGAACTACTCCGCGTTTTGCGAGTTCGGAAAAAAATGCGATGAGCGCCTTGCCGCCCTCGGCGCGAGGCGGGTGGCGGATCGCCGGGACTGCGACGTGGACTACGAGACGCCCGCCGCCGAGTGGACCGAGGGTGTGTTCGCCGCGCTCGCAAGCGTCGCGCTCCCGCATTCGGGGAACGGCACGGCCCCGGAGGAATCCGAAATCGCCGAAGGCTACAGCCGGAAGAAGCCATTCCCCGCGCGGCTCGTCACGAATAGCAGGCTCAGCGGCGACGCTTCCGCGAAGGATGTGCGGCATTTCGAAATCAGTCTCGCTGGCAGCGGGCTGTCTTACGAGGTCGGCGATGCGCTCGGAGTCATTCCGAGCAACTGCCCGCAACTGGTGGGCGAACTCCTCACCGCGCTCGGCTTCGATGGCGAAGAAGCGGTGAAGACCGCCGATGGCGAGCTGCCGCTCCGTCTCGCGCTCATGCAGCACTACGACATCACGCGGCCGTCGGGAGAACTCCTCGCCGCCATCGCGCAGCGTTCGCCAGGCTCGGAATTTGCCGCGCTGCTGGATCCCGCGAGGAAGGACGAGCTGAAGAAGTGGCTCCATGGCCGGGAGATCATCGACGTGCTGGCCGGCATCGCCTCGCCATTCCTGCCCGCGGAGTTCGTCGGGCTGCTTAAAAAGATCGCGCCGCGGCTTTACTCGATCTCATCGAGCCTCAAGGCGCATCCGGATGAAGTGCACCTCACCGTCGCCGCCGTCCGCTACGATGCGCACGGACGCAGCCGCAAGGGCGTCGCCTCGACGTTCCTCGCGGATCGCGTCGGCGAGACCGGCAGCGTGCCCGTCTTCATCCAGCCGTCGCACGGCTTCAAGCCGCCGGCGAACGGAGACACGCCGATGATCATGGTCGGCCCCGGCACGGGCATCGCGCCATTCCGCGCATTTCTCGAGGAACGACTGGCAACCGGCGCAAAGGGACGCAACTGGCTTTTCTTCGGCGACCAGAGGCGCGCGACTGATTTCCTGTATCAGGACCAGCTCGACGCCTGGCTGAAGGACGGCCACCTCGCGCGGCTCGACCTCGCATTCAGCCGCGACCAGGCGGAAAAGATCTACGTGCAATCCCGCATGCTCGAAGCCGCCCGCGAGCTGTGGTCGTGGCTGGAAGCCGGCGCGCAATTCTACGTTTGCGGCGACGCTTCGCGCATGGCGAAGGACGTGGACGCCGCGCTGCACACTGTCATTGAGAAGGCCGGCGGAAAATCCAGCGAAGAGGCAAAGGCTTACGTCGAGCGGCTCAAGGGCGAGAAGCGCTACCAGCGCGATGTTTACTGAGCGATGAGTGCAGCAGCCGCCAACGTGCAGACTTTCAGCGCGGATCAGAAGGAGTATCTGACCGGGCTCTTTGCCGGAATCGCAGCGCGCGGAGTAGGATTTGGCGATGTCGCTCCGAATCCGGCGGCGGATGGGAAGCCCGCGCCCGATGACCTCATCTTCGAGGAGCGTGTGAAGCGCGAACTGCATCCGCTCGACGCCTATCAGCAACTCCTCGACAACGCGGCGACGAACAAGGCGCCAGACAAGGAGGATACGTTTCGCTTCAAGTGGAACGGGCTCTTCTTCCTCACGCCGGTGAAGGACGCGTTCATGGCACGGCTGCGGATTCCCGGCGGCGTGTTGAAGACCTTCCAACTCCGCGAACTCGCGCACATCGCCCGTGATTTGACGACTGGCTACGTGCAGATCACCACGCGCGCGAATTTGCAGATGCGCCTCATCGCGCCGAAGGACACGCTGGAGCTCCTGCGCCGCGTGCAGAGCGTCGGTCTCCATACTCGCGGCGCGGGTGCGGACAATATCCGCAACCTCACGGCGAATCCGACCGCGGGCGTGGATTCGGTCGAGCTGATCGACGTGATGCCCTTCGTCCACGAACTCGCGCAGGTTATCATCAACGACCGCGCGTTTTACGACATGCCGCGGAAATTCAACATCGCCTACGACGGCGGCGGGCTCATCGGCTCTGTCGAGGACACGAATGACATCGGCGTGAAAGCGGTGAATGTCGGCGAGGAGGTATTCTTCCGGATCGCCCTCGGCGGCGCGACTGGTCACAAGGCGTTCGCGCGCGACATCGCGGTGATCGTGCCGCCTGTGCAGATCAACAAGGTCGTCGCCGCGCTCGTGCGCGTTTTCATCGCGAACGGAAATCGCACCGACCGGAAGAAGGCGCGGCTTAAGCACCTGCTGGAAAAGTGGACCCTCGAACAATATCTCGCCGAGACGGAGAAGCTGCTGGGCTTTGCGCTTACACGCTCACCGTTCGACGCGGCGCAGATGCACTACCCGGGGCAGACCCTGCCGCACACCCATGTCGGGGACTACCCGCAGAAACAGCGCGGCCTGAACTACGTCGGCGTGACGATCCCGGTCGGACAGATCACGGCAAAGCAGATGATCCGCCTCGCGGAGATCGCGGACCTTTACGGCTCCGGCGAAGTGAGGCTCACCGTCTGGCAGAATCTGATCATCCCAAACATCCCGGACGCATTTGTCCCGACGGTGAAGCGCGCGCTAGACAAGGCGGGCCTCGGGACGAAGCAGTCGAACATCACGAGTGGCATCATCGCCTGCACGGGGAACAGCTACTGCAAATTCGCGCAGTCCTGCACGAAGGAGCACGCGCTCGCACTCGGCAAATACCTTGAGCGAAAGCTGGAGCTCGATCAGCCGGTGAACATTCATCTCACCGGGTGTCCGAATTCCTGCGCGCAGCACTACATGGGCGATATCGGGCTGCTGGGCACGAAGGTGAAGATCGGCGGCGAGAGCGTGGATGGATACCATGTGTTCGTCGGCGGCGGCTTTGGGAAACATCAGGCTGTGGGCCGGCAGGTGTTCAATGGCGTTGCTGCGGGCGATTTGCCGCTCACCATCGAGAAAACCCTGCGCGCCTACCTGAAATATCGGCAGGGCAAGGAAAGCTTCCAGTCGTTCACCACGCGGCACGAGGTGAAGGCGCTCCAGGAGATGTTCAGCAATGAGTGAGGGGCACAAAGTGGCTCGAGCTTTAGCTCGAGAAGGCGGCGGCGGCGGCGGGGCGCCGCTTGCTTCGGCTAAAGCCGAAGCCACTTTGATCGACGTCCTCCTCGCCGAGCAGGGCAGCCTCACGGCGGTCGAGCGCTTTGCGCAGAAGCACGAACGGCACGCGCTCCCGACGCAGGCCCGCTACTACCGCGACCTGATCCCGCTAGGGAAGCCACGGCCCGGCGAGCAGTATGCATTTGCGGTGGACCTCGACGCCTGCACGGCTTGCAAGGCCTGCGTGAGCGCGTGCCATTCGCTCAACGGCCTCGATGACGACGAACTGTGGCGCAGCGTCGGCCTCATCCACAGCGACGCGCCGGATGAGCCGTATCAGCAGAACGTCACCACGGCGTGTCACCACTGCGCCGATCCCGCATGCGCGAATGGCTGCCCGGTGCTCGCCTACGAAAAGGACGCGGAGACCGGCATCGTGCGTCATCTCGATGACCAGTGCATCGGCTGCCAGTATTGCGTGCTGAAATGCCCTTACGATGTGCCGAAGTATTCGAAGAAGCGCGGCATCGTGCGGAAGTGCGACATGTGCCAGAGCCGTCTTGCCGTGGGCGAAGCGCCCGCTTGCGTTCAGGCGTGTCCGAACGCGGCCATCCGCATCGAGATCGTACGCCCGGAAGACAATGCGAGCGAAGCGCCGCTGGTCCCCGGCGCATTCGAATCGAGCTACACGCGCCCCACCACGAGCTACCGCTCATCACGCTCGCGCCCGGTGAGCACCCACGCGGCCGATGCGAAGTTGCTCCGGTTGGAAGATCCGCATCTTCCGTTGGTGGCGATGCTCGTGCTCACGCAGATGGCTGTGGGGCTGCACGCCGCTCTCCTCTTCGCCGGCGAAAGTGCGCGTGCGTTTGCAGTGGCGGCGTTTGTCGTTCTGCAAATGGGTCTGGGTGTGAGCGTCCTCCACCTCGGAAAACCGCTGAAGGCCTGGCGCGCATTTCTCGGGCTGCGGAAGTCGTGGATGAGCCGGGAGATCGTCGTCTTCGGAATGTACGCGGGCGCGGCTTTCGGCGCGATGCTGCTGGGCTGGCGCATCCTCGCAGTCGCATCGGTGGCGATCGGGATGCTCGGAGTCTTTTGCTCGGCGATGATCTACGTGGACACGCGCCGCCCGTTCTGGAGCGCGCGGCTCACGATGCCGAAGTTCTTCGGGACGACATTCCTGCTCGGCGCGACTGCTGGAGCGGCGTTGCTGGCATGCCTCGCCTCACCGCTCACAACCGCGTTCACGATTGCGGCAACGGCGATTCGCACGGCGTTGTTCTGCTGGGAGAATGTAACATTCTTCGCCGCACTGCGCGTTGAAAGCAGCGTGACGCACCGCTCCGCGCTGACGACCTCGCGACTGATGCGCTGGTTGCCGGTCACCCGCACGGGACTGTTCGGCATTTCCACCATTGCTTCTC
>JBEBGK010000356.1:0-4831 GCA_040081515.1 Chthoniobacteraceae bacterium | reverse complement strand
GCAGCTTGATGAACGGCCCCGAAAACGCCTGTCGTGTTTTGAAACGTCACCGACGAGATCGCCGCCGTCGCAAAACAGCCGAATGCGGTGAAGGTTTTAATATCGGCGACAACGCCCGCTCCGCCGGCTGCGCCGGCACAGGTCCCAGCCGCGCCGAGCACGAATCCTGCACGCAAGCCGAGCGACGACTTGTAAGGCGGGCTTTCCACCGCGCGTGCAGAAGGGCCGGGATTTCCCGCCGTCCGGCACACGCGCACGCGGATCTTCCGCTTGCAAGTCGCCGGCTGACCAAGCAACAACTTCACACTTTTCCGATGGAACTCTGCATTATTGGATCCGGTTACGTGGGCCTCGTCTCGGGCGCCTGTTTCGCTGAAGTCGGCCACCACGTCATCTGCGTGGATAACGACCAGCGCAAGATCGACATGCTGCAGGCGGGAAAAATCCCCATTTACGAGCCGGGCCTCGAGGAACTCGTGCTCCGCAATGTCGCCGCCAAGCGCCTGCGCTTCACCAACTCGACGGAGGATGGCGTGGATCATTCGCAGGTCGTCTTCATCGCCGTGCCCACGCCCCCGCAGGCGGATGGCTCGGTCGATCTCACCTACATCGAAAAGGTCGCGCGCGAAATCTCCGCCGTCCTGAAACCCGGCCAGTATCGCGTGGTCGTGGACAAGAGCACGGTGCCCGTGAAGACGGGCGAGAAAGTGGCGGACACGATCCGGCGCTATAACAAGAATGCGGACTTCGACGTGGTCTCGAACCCGGAGTTCCTCCGCGAGGGCTGTGCGGTGCCGGACTTGATGAATCCGGACCGCGTCGTCATCGGCGCGAGCTCGGACAAGGCGATCGACCTGATGAAGCGCATCTACGAGCCGTTCCGCGCGCCCATTCTCGTCACCGACGTGAACTCCGCCGAGCTCATCAAGCACGCGGCCAATTCCTTCCTCTCGCTGAAGATCAGCTACATCAACGCCGTGGCCGCCATCTGCGAGGCCAGCGGCGCGGACGTGGAGATGGTTGCGGACGGCATCGGCATGGACAAGCGCATCGGGCGCAATTTCCTCAATGCCGGCCTCGGCTACGGTGGCTCGTGTTTTCCGAAGGATGTGAAGGCCTTCATCGCCATCAGCCGGCAGCTCGGCACGCCCTTCAAGCTGCTCGAGGAGGTCGAGCGCATCAACACGGCGCAGCTCGATCGCTTCATCGGCAAGCTGCGCGAAAAACTCTGGGTGCTGAAGGACAAGAAGATCGCCGTGTGGGGCCTCACCTTCAAGCCCGACACCGACGACGTGCGCAATTCCGTCGCCATCGAACTCGTGAACAAACTCGCCGCCGAGGGCGCGCACGTCACCGCCTACGACCCGAAGGGCGCCGAAAAGGCCGTCGAGTGGAAGCTCATCGACCCCGCGAAGGTGAAACTCGCGGCGACGCCGCTCGACGCCGTGCAGGATGCCGAGGTGCTCATCCTCGCCACGGAGTGGAAGGAATTTGCGAACCAGGATCTCGCCGCCGTGAAGGCACGCATGCACACGCCGCTCGTCTTCGACGGCAGAAATCTCTTCAACCCCGTGACGATGCGGGAACTCGGCTTCACCTACTACGGCGTCGGGCGGCCGTTGGTGGAGTAAAACGCCGGCCCCGGATCCCGGAGGCGCCGGTCGTGCTGATTGCGGCTTGCCGGATGGTCTGCAACGGGACACCTTTGAGTCACGTTCCCGGCCCCGAAGGGGGGTCGGGATTGCTTTTTCAACAGACAACTTCGGAGGGGTGGCAGAGCGGTTTAATGCACTGGTCTTGAAAACCGGCAGGCCGCAAGGTCTCGCGGGTTCGAATCCCGCCCCCTCCGCCATGTGCGTCTGGGCCGTCCGATGTGGATCACGGGGAAAATCTTTTGACGTGCCGGAAGTGCGCCGCTTTACTCCGGTCACCACTGCGACCGGTGAGGTGGCTGAGTGGTCGAAAGCGACGCTTTGCTAAAGCGTTGTACGGCTTAAAACCGTACCGAGGGTTCGAATCCCTCCCTCACCGCCGTTCTTCCTCGGGGAACGGTCGCGCAGCGGGGACGAAAACCATTGCCTTCGCTTGTTCGCGTTCCCTACGCTCCCCGCATGCTGGAGACCAGTGCTGTCGCACGCACCAATCCCGGGACTGATGAGCGGCAGGAGCGCTACGTGAGCGCCTACCGCTTCATGCTGCTCGCCCGGATTTTCGAGGACAAACTGGCGAGCCTTTACCGTGGCGGCAAGATCATCGGCGGCGTCTTCCTGGGGAAGGGACAGGAGGCGCTGAGCGCGGCGCTCGGTGTCTCGCTCAGGAAAGGGGATATCTTTGCGCCGTTGATTCGCGATACCGCGGGCCGGTTTGCATTCGGGGAGAGCCTGCTCGATGCCGCGCGCACGTATCTCGGATCACGCCGCGGGCCGATGCGCGGGCGCGATGGCAATGTGCACCGTGGAAAACCCCGCGAGGGCATTTATGCGATGATTTCCCATCTGGGCGCGATGGTCTCGACCGTTGCGGGCGGTCTGATGGCCCGGCGTTTCATGGGCCAGACCGACGTGGTCGGCGCGACGTGCGTCGGGGACGGGGCGACTTCGACCGGCAGTTTCCACGAGGGGCTGAACATGGCGGCGGTGGAGAAGCTTCCGCTCGTGGTCCTCGTGGCGAACAACCAGTATGCCTATTCCACGCCGACTTCGCGGCAGTTCGCCTGTGCGGATCTCGTCGAACGTGCCGCGGGATACGGAGTGCGGGGACACAAGCTCGACGGCACCGATCCGCAGGCCTGCCTGGACGTCGTCGGCGAGGCCGTCGCGCGTGCCCGCATCGGTGAAGGCCCGCAGCTCGTGGTGGCGGATCTGCTCCGCCTCGCGGGACACGGCGAACACGACGACGCGCACTATGTGAACCACGCGCTCAAGGTTTCGCCCATCGGGCGGGACTGTCTCGACGTCGCCCGTGCGCAGATGCTCGCCGCCGGCTGGGTCACGCCCGGGCAGCTCGATTCCCTGCGCGAACAGGCGCAGGCGGAGGTCGATTCCGCATACGCGACCGCGCTGCGCGAGCCGCTGCCGGATCCGAGCCTCGAGGATTGGCGGGTGCTCGCGACGTCGTCCCTTGCGGAGGGAAACCACTGAGACCGCCGCCCCTCTGCTGATGGCCATCACCTACCTCGAAGCGATCCGCGAAGCCCAGGCGAAGCTCCTGGCGGATGACCCGCGCGTTTTCATCTACGGGCAGGACGTCGGCGAATTTGGCGGCGCGTTCAAGGCCACCAAGGGGCTCGCAAAGGAATTCCCGGGCCGGGTGCTCGATTCGCCGATCTCCGAGGACGCCCAGGTCGGCCTCGCCATCGGCGCGGCGATCGAGGGCATGCGTCCCATCGTCGAGATGCAGTTCGCCGACTTCTCGACCTGCGGGCTGAACCAGATCATCAACCATGCCGCCACGCTCTACTGGCGGACGAACACGAAGTGCCCCATCGTCGTCCGGCTGCCGAGCGGCGGCACGGCGGGAGCGGGTCCGTTTCACAGCCAGAGCATGGAGGCGCTCTACGCGCACTATCCGGGGCTGGTCGTGCTGAACCCCGCGACCGTCGAGGACGCCTACTCGATGCTCATCGCCGCCGTGCACATCGATGACCCCGTCATCTTCTGCGAGCACAAGTATCTCTATTACCATTTGAAAGCGGACTCGCTGCCGACCGAGGCGCTGCCCGTGGGCAAGGCGCGCGTCGCCCGGCCGGGTCGCGACGCGAGCATCGTCACCTACTCGGCGATGGTCCACGAAGCCGTGGCCTGCGCCGATGAACTCGCGAAGGACGGATGGGAAATCGAGGTCGTCGATCTGCGAAGCGTGAAGCCGCTCGACACCGACACCGTCCTCGGCAGCGTGGCCCGCACCGGGCGCCTGCTCGCGGTCGGCGAGGCGTATCCCTGGGGCGGCGTCACCGCGGAAATCATCGCCCGCGTGGCGACCGAGGGCTTCGGCCTGCTCGATGCCCCGCCCATGCGGCTGAATGCAAAGGACACGCCCGTGCCGTTTCATCCGAACCTTTGGGGCACGCATCGCCCGACCGCGCGCGCCATCATCAGCGCCATGCGCGAACTGCTCCATGCCTGAGCGATAGAATTTTCAGCCCGATCCCATGCCCCGCATTCCCATCATCATGCCGCAGCTCGGCGAATCGATCGCCGAAGCCACCATCGTCCGTCTTCCCTGCCAGGTCGGCGATGATGTCGATGCCGACCAGGAGATCATCGAGGTCGAGACGAACAAGGCCACGATGGGCGTCACCACGCCGTGCCGGGGCAAGGTCGCGGAGCTGACGGTGGAACTTCAGAAGACTTATTCGGTCGGCACCGTGCTGGGTTATGTGGAGGTCAGCGATGAGGAGGCGGCCCGGTATGGAGTCAGTGAAATCGCGTCTGAGTCCGGGTCGCACACGATCGTGAGCGGACAAAGCCCGACGTCGAAGGTCACGCCTGTCGTCCACGGCCTGCCGGTGCCCGCGCATGCCGCCGGGATCAGCTACATGAGCCCCCGCATGAAGGCGCGCATGGCCGAACTCGGCCTCCACGCCGCCGATGTCGCCGGGATCGCCGGGAGCGGCGCCGGCGGGCGCGTCACCATCGAGGACCTCGAGGATTTCCTCTACCGGATCGATGAACACCAGCAGTCCCCCGCATCCACGATGCGCGTCGCCGTCGCCGATGCGATGCGCCGCTCGTGGACGCGCCCGCTTGCCACAGTCGGCCGCCCGGTGCGCCTCGACGCCGTGCTCGCGCATCGCAAGGCGAGCAATCCCCAGCCCGGCCCCGCGCTCTAT
>JBEBGK010000355.1:0-4838 GCA_040081515.1 Chthoniobacteraceae bacterium | reverse complement strand
GGGACTGGACCATTTTCAACGAAGGCCGTGCGCTGCCGCCGGTCTTCGGTTCGGTGCGGAATGAGACGCTGCCGCCGAGTCCGTTCCGGCCGGGGATGGAGCGGTTTGCGAGTCACGCGCTGCATCATTCGGAAAGCGACTTCGGCTGGCAGGTGCGAGTCGTGCCGAACCGCGTCCCGATTTTCCGCGTGGAGGGGGATAGCAATGTGCAGGGCGACGGCCTCTATGAGCGGCTGGATGGCGTGGGCGCGCATGAGATCATCATCGAGGATCCAGGCGAGCGTTCGTTGGAGGACATGGCGCCGGCGGAGATTGCGCGAGTGATTCAGGCGTGGATTGCGCGGATCGAGGACCTGATGCGCGACGGCCGGCTGCGGGCGTTCACGGTGATCAGGAGCATCGGCGGCGCCGCGGGGCAGAAGGTCGGACACAGCCTGAGCCAGTTGATCGCGATGGCTGTGGTGCCGCCCGTTCTTCGAAGGAAGCTGCGCCATGCGCGGGAGCATTTTTCGCTGAAGAAGCAGAACCTTTTCGCCGACATCATCGAACATGAGCAGCGGCTCGGGTCCCGTGTGGTTCACGAGAACGCCGACTTCCTCGTGTTCTGCCCTTACGCGTCGTCGGCGCCGTTTGAACTGGCCGTGTGGCCGAGGCGGCAGTGCGCGGATTTCCATCGGATCACGGAGGGGGAAATTGCCAGCCTGGCCGCGACGCTCCGGCTCTCGTTGCGGAAAATCAATCGCGCGCTCGATCATCCGCCCTGCCATTTCATGCTCACGACGGCTCCGTCGCGCACGGGACGCTCCGACGGGACGGACACCGTCGAGGAGGATTTCCGCTGGCACATCGCCATCGTGCCGGGCCTGCGGCCGGTCGAGTCGTTGGAGATCGCGACCGGCTGCCACGTGAACGGCGTCTGGCCGGAGGTCGCGGCGGAATTCCTGCGTTCGCTTGGTGACGAACCATGACGGGCCGCCACGTCTTCTTCGAGGGCCGCGTGCAGGGCGTGGGGTTTCGCTGGACGGCTAAAAACCTCGCCCGCGGCTACGATGTCGTCGGCTGGGTGCGGAATCTCCCCGACGGCCGCGTCGAGATGCAGGTGAGCGGCGAGGAAGGGGAGGTGGATGCGTTCCTCGAGGCGATCGAGGAAAGCGAACTCAGGAGCCACATCAAGAGCACGGACGTGCGCGCGATCCCTGCGCTGACCGGGGTGCAGGGGTTCGAGATTTCCCGCTGAAAGGTCCGCGTCTTTGCGCGTGCGCGTGCGCGTGACGCTCCTATAGTTATCGCACGAAATGCCCACCGAACCTTTGATCATCGCCGGACGCGCCTTCCGATCCCGGCTGCTGCTGGGGACGGGGAAATTCCCCTCGAACCAGAGCATGGCCGATGCGCTGGCCGAGAGCGGGACGGAGATCGTGACTGTGGCGTTGCGACGCGCGGATCTGACCGGCAAGGGCGATCCCTTTGCGAACATCCTCGAGTTCATCGATCCGAAAAAATACCTGCTGCTCCCGAATACGAGCGGCGCGATGAATGCGGAGGAGGCCGTCCGCCTTGCGCGGCTCGCGCGCACCGCGGGCATCAGCGACTGGGTGAAACTGGAGATCCATCCCGACCCGCGCTATCTGCTGCCCGATGCCGTGGAGACGTTGAAAGCGGCGGAGATTCTCGTGAAGGAAGGCTTCATCGTGCTGCCGTATATCAATGCCGATCCGGTGCTCGCAAAACGCCTTCAGGATGTCGGCACTGCGACCGTGATGCCGCTGGGCTCGCCCATCGGGAGCAGTCGCGGCATCGAGACGCGCGCGCAGATTGCGATCATCCTCGAGCAATGCACCGTGCCCGTGGTCGTGGATGCGGGAATCGGCGCGCCCAGCCAGGCCGCCGAGGCGCTCGAGATGGGCGCGGCCGCGGTGCTCGTGAACACCGCGATCGCCATCGCCCCCGATCCCGTGCGCATGGCGCGCGCGTTCCGCCTCGCGGTGGAAGCGGGACGCGAGGCCCATGAGACGGGGCTCGCCGCGCGCGGGGTGGCCGCCACCGCCACCAGCCCGCTCACGGCGTTCCTGCACTCCGCCGCATGAGGCGGCTGCCATAGCGGCCACCATGCTCTCGGCGAATTACCAGCTTTCGACGCGCCGCTCGCTCGAGTGCTTTGCGGACTGGGCGGAGAAGGGGCCGCGCATCACCGATCCGCGGGCCGTCACGCTGGCGCAGCTGCATGATTTCCTCGCGCACCGGAAACGGCTGGGCCTCGCGGCGGCGAGCATCAAGCTGGAGGTCGTGGCCCTGAAGATCTTCTTCCGCTGGCTGGCCGGGCGCGGACACATCGCCCATGATCCCGCGGAAGTGCTCCCGCTGCCGCGCATCGAGCGATTCCTGCCCGAGACCCTGAACGCCACGGATGTCGGGCGCCTGCTCGCGGGCGCCGACATCACCATCCCGCTCGGGCTGCGCGACCGGGCGATGATCGAGCTGCTCTACGCCAGCGGCCTCCGCGCCAGCGAACTCTCAGGCGCGCGCCTCGAGAATCTCGACCTCGACAACCGGACGATTCGCGTCACGGGAAAAGGCAGCAAGACCCGGATCGTTCCGATCGGGACGAAGGCGTGCGAGGCCATCCGCGAGTATCTGGAAAAGGAACGTCCCCGGCTCGTCAGCAAGCGGACGGGCAGCCACGTGTTCCTCGGGCGGCACGGCACGGGGCTCACTTCCGCGCGGCTGTGGCAGATCGTCCGCGACACCGCGAAACGCGCGGGCCTCGATCTTCGCGTCTATCCCCACCTCCTGCGGCACAGCTTCGCCACGCACCTGCTCGGCGGTGGCGCGGATCTGCGCATCATCCAGGAACTGCTCGGGCACGCGGACATCTCGACCACCCAGATCTATACGCACGTGGAGCAGGGGAGGCTCAAGGCCGTCCACCGGAAGTTTCACCCGCGCGGTTGAGGACGGGGCTCAGCGCTGGCCGCCGCCGGGCGAACCTGAGATGGCCTTTCGCACGAGCATCATCTCGCCGACATTCTCGAGCGTGAAGAGACCCACGAGCCTCCCTTCGGCGTCGGTCACCGGAAGCGCCTGCGATCCCCGTTGCTGCATCAGCGTGAACGCCTGCTCGAACGGGGTGCCCGGATGCACGAGCGGGAAATCGGTGTGCATCACTTCGGTGACCGGCGTGTCCGGCCCCGACTCGCGCAGCGCGTTGAGCAGATCGTCCCGCGTGAAAAGACCGCGCAGCGTGCCATCGGGATCCACGACGGGGAACTCGTGCTGCGAGGTGCGAAGCAGGACATCCGAAGCCTCCCGGAGGCTCGCATTGCGCGGGAGCGTCTGGAAACGCGTGACCATCGCGGCCGAGACGCGGAGGCCGTTGCTGACACTCTTGAGCTGCGCCGCTCCCGCCTCGCTTGCGGCGGCCGCGAAGACGAAGAAGGCGACGAGGATGAGCATCGGATTGCCAAACAGTCCGAGGAAACCAAGGCCGATCGCGAGGAACTGCCCGATCCGCGCGGCGATTTGCGTCGCGCGGCTGTGGTCCATTTTCATCGCCAGGAGGGCGCGCAGCACGCGCCCGCCGTCCATCGGGAAAGCCGGGAGGAGATTGAAGAGAACGAGCACGATGTTCACCAGCAGGAGACCGCCCGGGACCGTCGTGGAGAGTTTGAGGAGCACCTCGGCGCTCGGCCAGCGGAAGCCCCCCAGCGCCAGCCAGAGCCCGGTGGCGATGGCGACGTTTACGAGCGGCCCGGCGATGGCGACGAAGATTTCCTCGGACGGTTTCTCCGGCATGCGCTCGAGCCGCGCGACGCCGCCGAATGGAAACAGCGTGATGTCCGGCGTGCGAATCCCGTAGCGGCGCGCGGCAAAGGCGTGCCCGAATTCATGCAGCAGCACGCAGAGGAAAACGAGGCACGTCAGCAGCACGCCGTGCACCGCGGCCGATGTGCCGCCCTGCTGATAGTACGACAGACCCAGAAACGCGAGCAGGAGGAAAAACGTGAGGTGAATCCGCACTTCAGTTCCGGCAATCTTGCCGAGTCTCAGAGCCCATGGCATGGCCGAGTCCGTCGCCCACGCATACGGTGAAGTCAAACCGCTTGGCATTTTTCCCGGGCGCGATGGAGCGCGATCTTGTCTGCGGGCGAGACCTTCGCGTAAGCGAAGGGATGAGCAAACGCATCGCAATCCTCTTCGCCGGGCAGGGCGCCCAGGCCGTGGGCATGGGCCGGGATCTCGCTGCACGGTATCCCGTGGCGGCGGACCTCTTCCGGCAGGCGGACGCCGTCCTCGGCCGCCCGTTGAGCACCGTGACTTTTGAAGGCCCCGAGGCCGAGCTGGTGAAGACCGCGAACTGCCAGCCGGCGCTTTTCGTGCACGGGCTCGCGTGTCTCGCCGCGTTGCGGGCCGAGATCGGCGCGTTCCCGGTGCAGATCGCGGCGGGGCTTTCGCTCGGGGAATTCACCGCGCACGCCGCGGCGGGAACTTTCACCTTCGCCGACGGTCTGCGGCTGGTGGCCGAGCGTGGCCGGCTCATGCAGGAGGCTTGCGAGCGCACCAACGGCGCGATGGCGGCGATGATCGGCGGCGACGAGACCGCGGTGCGCCATCTCGCGGAGGAAACGGGGGTCGATGTGGCGAATTTCAACAGCCCGGGGCAGATCGTTCTCTCCGGTGAGGCGGCACGAATCGATGCAGCCATCGTCGCGGCGAAGGACAAGGGCATCCGCAAGGCGGCGAAGCTCAACGTCGCCGGCGCATATCACTCGCGGCTCATGCAGAGCGCGGCCGACGCGCTGGCGCCGTCCCTTTCGGCGACGCCGATGCAGCGTCCGACG
>JBEBGK010000354.1:0-4840 GCA_040081515.1 Chthoniobacteraceae bacterium | reverse complement strand
GGAAGACGCCGTCACCCTTGCGCGGCGTGCCCGTGACGACGTCGGCGGCCATGCGCGTTCCCTGCCGTTCGCTGCCGACGGCGATCACGCCGGTCTCCGTCCCATCGCGGAAACACTTCAGGGCGGTGCCCGGCTCGGGTGCCGTCCACCCACTGCTGTCGATCAGCACGAAATTCCCCTCGGTGTTGACCATCAGGATCGTGCCCACCTGGCGCGGCTTCTTCGGATGCGCCGTGTCCGTGGCGTCTGCGGATGGAAAACGGATCGGCTGCGCGCGCGGGATCTCCTTCTTCCACGGCCACGCGCATGACGGCAGCGCCGCGAGAACGACGACCGCAGGGATGATGCGTGCAATGCGAAGGAACATCGCGGCAACGATAGCGGTGAGTTCGGCTGCAGGGAAGCAGGCTCCCGCCCCCACCGGGCGAAAGCGCGCAGTCATCGAGCCCGGCGCAAAGGAAACACAAGGGTGCGGCTGCCTACTTCGACAGCCGATCGAGCACGTTGCGCGTGATGCGATCCACGGCCTTGTCGCCGCCGCGCAGCCCGTGCGACCAGTCGGTCGTCGCCGCGGTGAAGACCGTGCCGCCTTTCGTGTAGATGCCCATGCACGCCGCGCCGGTGCGCCCTTTTTCCCAGCGCTCGTACCATTCGCAATCATCCGGGTGCCATCGCACGGGGCACGTGCCGAGCACGGTGAAGGTCTCGGGCGTGCCGTCCTTGTGAGTCGGGAAGGGGAGCCCGTCGCGCCACTCGAGTTCGCAGCCGTCGGTCTCGTAGCCGACGATCGTGTCCTTTCCGCCGAACTCATCGCCGCGCTTCAGCCCGGTGCCTTCGAAGATCCAGTGCTCCGGGCGATGCACGGTGTAGGAGGCCTTGCCGTCCATGAACTGCCCGTGGCTGCGCTGGTAGCCGCCCCACAGGAAGCCGACGCCGGTGAGCTGGTTTTCCGGGCGCTTGAGCAGGTGATGGCTCCACGCGGTGGTGAGCGTCTTGAACTCGCGTGTCTGGAAGACCGGGTCGCGGAAGTAACGTTCCTTCCAGCACGTGAGCGCGCGGCCTTCGCTCTCGCTGCGCACCTGCCAGCACACGGAGTTGCCGCTGAAAAATGCGACGTTGCCGCCATCCGTGATGAACTTCTCCAGGTTGTCGCGCATCGGCCCCGACCAGTACTCGTCGTGTCCGACGCTCACGACGAGACGGTAGTGTTTCAGCAGCTCGGGACGGAACTCGAGATCCGAGTTCACTGCGTAATCGATCGTGTAGCCGCTCCGCTCCGCCCATTGCACAAATGGCAGCTCCCACGTGCCGAATTGCGAACTGCCCGGCCGGTCGAACGACACGCGGCTGCTTTGGTTTTTCGAGAGGCCGTTGTACGCGTAGAGGCTGAAGCCGCCCCAGTTGTTGTAGGCGTTGTAGGTGTTTGTGCAGAGTTGCAGCAGGATCTTCGTGTCCTTGCCCGGCTCGGCGGAGCGCACGATGAAATACGTCTCGCTCTCCGCGCTGCGGCGTCCGCGATGTGTCCAGCGCCCACCGGTGTCCTCGGCGCGGAAACGCGCGACGTAGTATCCCGTGCGCCAGTCCTTCGCGATCGGCACGCGAAACGACTCCGGCCAACGGCAGCCCATCGCCGACGCATCCTCGGGCACGGGGTATTCCTTGCCCGGCAGATCTTTTTTGCTCCAGACCAGCTTCGTCTCCGCGCCGATGCGGGAAACTTCCACCGAAAACTTCGCCGCGCTCGTCGAGACGTGGAATGCCACTTCCTCGCCCGGCGCGTGGCTGAGCTGTCCCGCGTATCCCTCGACGAAAAGCGACGGGACATTCTCCGCCGCACGGATCGGCGCGATGAGCGAGAGCGAGGAGACGAGGAGGAGCGCGTGTTTGGTCAGGGCGTTCATGGGGAGTGGGCAGATCGTAGTCAGTCCGCGCGAATTGGGGAAAGGCGGAAGTGTGGCTTCGCGCGACGGAATTTCTTCGTCACCGCTGCGGGCCGGGATTACTTGTCTCCCACTTCATTGTGAGCCTCCCGAAGCCAGCCTGGTTTGCATGCGCGTTTCTTCTGCTCGTCAACGCTGTGCCCGCTGATGTGCTGCCCGTCCCGCCGGAGATGCGCCTTGCGGCATTGCCCGGGCGTGCGCCGGAGCCGGGGGAAAATCCCGGCACGCACGGGAAGATCGTGCTCGGCCGGCTGCTGTTCTTCGATCCGATTCTTTCCGCGACGAAGGATGTCGCGTGCGCGACGTGCCATCACCCGCGATTCGGCTGGGGCGACGGGCGCGCGACGCCGATCGGCACGGGCGGCGCCGGGCTCGGACTCACCCGGATATTTCTCACCGCGAATCCGCTCGCGCCGCTGACGCGCAATGCGCCGACGCTGCTGAATGTCGGCTTCAACGGTCTCGTCGCCGGCGTCAGGCACGATCCCGGAGCGGCGCCAATGTTCTGGGACGCGCGCGTGCAGGGCCTGGAGAAGCAGGTCCTCGTGCCCATCCGTTCGCGCGATGAAATGCGCGGTGATGCGTGCGCGGAGCGGGATGCGGTCGAGCAGGCCGTCGATCGCATCCGCGCGATTGCCGAGTACCGGGACCGGTTCGGAGAGGCGTTCGGGCGGCCGCAGAACGAAGCTGTGAACGCCGCGCATCTCGCACAGGCCATCGCCGCCTTCGAGCGTACGCTCGTCACTCCGGGCACGCCGTTCGATCGCTTTCTTGGCGGCGACCAGTCCGCGCTGAACGCGGAGCAGCAGCGCGGACTGCGTGTGTTTCAGGATGCGGGATGCATTCATTGTCACGGCGGACCGATGCTCTCGGACTTCAAACTGCATTTCATCGGCGTGACCGATGGCACGGCTGACGGCCGACGCGAATTCCGCACCCCGACGCTGCGCAACCTCCGGCACACCGCGCCCTACATGCACAACGGCAGCCTGGGCACGTTGCGCGACGTGCTCCTCTTTTACGAAGCGCTTTCCGACGCTGTCGCCGAGACGCTCGACGGCGGAGACACCACCACGCAGCCCCGCCTCGATCCGCTGCTCCGCCCCCTCAATCTCAGCGCCGACGATTTCCCCGCGCTCGAAGCATTTCTCGATTCGCTGAATGCCGACGCCTACGATCAGTCCGTCCCGGCGACCGTCCCAAGCGAATTGCCGGTCCCGAAATGATCCTGCGAAATCTCCCCATCGTCCTGCTGCTCGCCGCGTCCGCGCCATTCGCGCCGGCCCAGTCCGTCCCCGTCGAGCGTCCGCGCGCGCGTCCGCCATCGGCGCTCACGGGCTGGGCGGATTGGGAAAAGGGAGAGGAACTGCTGAAGCGCATCAAGATCCCGCCCGCGCCCGTGCGCACGGCGGAGGAGGAGATGAAGACCTTCAAGGTCGCGCCCGGCTACCGCGTCGAACTCGTCGCCGCCGAACCGCTCGTCCACAATCCGATCTTCTTCGAGTTCGATCCCGATGGCCGGATCTGGGTCGTCGAATATCAGGGCTACATGCGCGATCTCGCGGGCACGGGTGAGGGCGATCCGATCTGCCGCGTCGTCGTGCTGGAGGACACCGACGGCGACGGCCGTGCCGACAAGAGCACGGTCTTCCTCGACAAGCTCGTGATGCCGCGCTCGTTCGCATTGGTAAAAGGCGGCGTGCTTTTGCAGGAGCCGCCGAAGCTGTGGTTTTGCGAGGACACGGATGGCGACCTGCGCTGCGACAAGCGCACCCAGGTCGGCACGATGGGCGTCGCGGGCAATCCGCAGCACACCGCGAACGGACTGCGCCACGGCATCGACAACTGGCTGCACAATGCCGACTGGCCGAAACGCCACCGCTGGGAAAACGGCAGGCTCATCGAGGAGGAGACCATCCAGCGCGGGCAGTTCGGTCTCACGTTCGACGAGTCGGGCCGCTTCTTCACCTGCTACGAAAACAAGGCGCTGCACGGCGATTACATCCCCGCGGAATACCTGCTGCGGAACCGGAATCTGCTGCGCGTCTTCCAGCGCGGCGGCGGCGATCGCAGTGCATTCGGCGTGAATGTGGACGTGGCTGCGCGGGCGCAGGAGGTGTTCCCGATTCGTGTCACGCCCGCCGTCACGCTCGGCGCGCTGGAGTTGCGCGACGACGGACGCCTGCGCACTTACACGATCGCGTCGGGCGTGTGCTGCTACGACGGCCACCAGTTCCCCGACGATGCGCGCGGCAATGTCTTCGTGCCGGATTCCGCGGGCCATCTCATCGGGAGGCTGAAGCTCAGCGGCGGTATCGCGCCCGAGGCTTCGCGGTTTTACCCAGCCGAGCAGGAGTTCCTCGCCTCGACGGATGAGCGTTTCCGGCCGGTGAATGCGCGCGTCGGGCCCGATGGCGCGCTCTATATCGCCGACTTCTACCACGGGATCATCGAGCACGTGATCTTCATGGTGCCGTGGCTGACGAAGCAGATAACGGAGCGCCACCTCGATGAAGGCAACGACCTTGGGCGTATCTGGCGCGTCGTGGCGGAGGATCGTCCGCTCGAGCGCACTGCGCCGAAGCTTGCGAGCGCATCGAGCGCAGAGCTGGTGAAGACGCTCGCGCATGCGAATGGCTGGCATCGCCTCACCGCGCAGCGCCTGCTGGTCGAGCGACGCGACATGGGCGTCGTGCCGGCGCTGCGTGAGATGGCGCGCGTTTCGATTCAAGGAGCCGGGGCGTCCCGCCCCGTGCCTCGTCGGGGCGAGGACGCCCCAACTCCTTGGGGCGCTCTCGCCGCGCTCCACGCGCTCTGGACTCTCGATGGCATCGGCGCGCTCGATCTCGACACGCGCCTCGCCGCGATGGACAGCGCCGATGAGCGCGTGCGCGCCGCAG
>JBEBGK010000353.1:0-4841 GCA_040081515.1 Chthoniobacteraceae bacterium | reverse complement strand
AGTAAAGCCCGGCGCACGCAGCCAGCACCCAGGTGCCGACATTCGTAATGCCGAGCGCCAAGCGGCGGCGGGAGAGTTGCATATGCGCAGGTGTCATTGGCTTGCTCTACGTCACTCGCACGGCCGCGGCTGCTTTCGAGGGAATGCGGAGCGCGCCATTCCAAGCGCTCAATCACGAGGGCTTCGGCGAATTCTTGACCAACCACTTCCGACTTAACGCCCGAGCAAGTAGCCCCACGGAATCAGCCACGGCCAAATCACGACGATGGCGATGAATGAAATCGTGATGCCCCACGGGATGAGGTGCGCCTCGCGACGGCGGACCAAAGGCAGCGCGAAAACCACGAGCCAAAGCGTCTTGTAGATCAGCTGCAGCAGGAGCACCGGGCTGTATCGCATGGGATCCCGCAGCCCGAATGCGGACAGCACCAAGATGCCCGTCCAAAGCGAGCCCACAAGCACGCGCCAGCCTGTGCTCTCGGGAAAGCGGCCCTGATCCGTCCGGTAAATGCGGAGCAGCGTCGGGACGGCGATGGGGAGGAGAATCGCGAGGTTTGCAGCGTAGGCGAATTGCAGCGCGGTCATCGGGTGGTGAAGAAAGCAGCGAGGTTTTCGTTTCACTACGATTGCCCGGCGGCTTTGGAAACCGGCTTTTCCGCGTCCGCGTCGGGGACATTATGCGTTACCGTCCCACCGCTACCATGACCTCGACCAATTCCGCACCGCGCTGGATGCGCAATGTTCTCCTCGCTGCGGGCGCGTACAATGTGCTCTGGGGCGCGTTCGCCGTGCTCTTTCCAAATGCGATCTTTCGCTGGCTCGACATGCCGCTGCCGAATTACCCGCAGTTCTGGCAATGCATCGGGATGATCGTCGGCGTTTACGGCCTCGGTTACGCGATTGCTGCGTTCGATCCAGTGCGGCATTGGCCCATCGTGCTCGTCGGATTTTTGGGGAAAGTGTTCGGGCCGCTCGGCATGGTGGAGGCGCTGTGGACGGGCGCGCTGCCGTGGGGCTTTGCGCTGAATTGCGTGACCAACGACGTCATCTGGTGGGTGCCGTTCGCGCTGATTTTGAAATACGCGTGGGAGCAGCATCAGGCCGCTTCCGGCGCGGACGATCTTCCGGATGAAGCCACGCTCCTCGCCGAGGCGCGCACGGGTGCCGGGAGCAGCCTCGCGGATATGTCGCGCGGCCAGCCGGTGCTCGTCGTTTTCCTGCGGCATGCGGGCTGCACATTTTGCCGCGAGGCGCTCGCGGATCTCTCGACCCAGCGCGCGGAGATCGAGCGAAGCGGGGCGAAAATGGCGCTCGTTCACATGGGCACGCCGGAGTCGTTTGCGGCATTCGCGGGTCGCTACGGGCTCGGCGATGTGCCGGCGATTTCCGATCCCGCGCGTCGTCTCTACCGGGGGCTCGGCCTCCGGCGTGGAACGCTTTCGCAGTTGCTCGGCTGGAGCGTCTGGTGGCGCGGGGCGCGTGCGTTTTTCTCGGGTCATCGCGTGGGCATGCTGGAAGGCGACGGCACGCAGATGCCGGGTGTTTTTCTCATCCGCGATGGACGGGTGGTGCGGCGCTTCCTCCACGCCACCGCGGCGGATCGACCCGACTACGCGGAGCTTTGCCGCATCCCTGCCGCCTCATGACGGCGCTGCTCGCCGTGCACGCCGCCGCGACGTGGGCTCTCGTCGGTCTCATCTGGACGGTGCAACTCGTCCACTACCCGCTCTTCGCGCAAGTCGGCACCGAGGCATTCCGCAGCTACCACGCGCGGCATACGCGGAAGATCACCTGGATCGTCGCGCCGCTCATGGCGGTCGAACTGATCACCGCCGTGCTCCTCGTCGTCCGTGGCGCGCGGGAGCTGTGGCTGCTGGCAAGTTTCGTGCCGCTGGCTTTCAACTGGCTCGCGACGTGGCGCGTGCAAATCCCGCTCCATGATCGTCTCGCCGCGGGCTTCGACGCGGAAGTGCATCGCCGTCTTGTGGCCAGCAATTGGTGGCGCACCGCCGCGTGGAGCATTCGCGGCGCATGCGTGCTCTACGGCGTTTCGTGAGGTTTGGAGCTATCGGCTTTCCCGCGTCCGGTGCGAAGATGGGAGCGTAACCTATGAAAGTTCGCAAAAACACCCATGAGTGAATCAATTCCGTCACCCCGCGTCTGGCTAATCACCGGATGCTCCAGCGGCTTCGGTGCGGCGCTTGCCGCTGCCGTTCTCGCTGGCGGGCATCGGGTCATGGCGACGGCGCGAAATCCTGATTGCCTCAGCGAACTGAGCGCGCAGTTTCCGGAGACCTGCCGAGCGTTGGCGCTCGATGTCACGGACGCTTCGCAGGTGAAGGCAGTGGTCGCGCAGGCGGTCGAGGCGTTTGGGCGGATCGATGTCGTGGTGAACAACGCGGGATACGGTCTAGTCGGTGCATTCGAAGAACTCGGAGCGGAGCAAATCACCCGCAACTTCGACACAAACTTCTTCGGCGCGCTGGAAGTCATCCGCGCCGCGCTGCCGGTTCTGCGGGCGCAGGGAAGCGGACACATCGTGAACATCTCCGCCGCCGCGGTCATTTCCAACTACGCAGGCTTTTCCATCTATGGAGCGGCGAAGTGGGCGCTCGAAGGCGTTTCGGAATCGCTCGCCGCGGAACTCAAGCCGCTCGGAGTCAAAGTGACCATCGTGCAGCCCGGCCCGTTCCGCACCGACTTCATCGCCCGCTCGCTCGAGCGCGCGGAGAGCCACATCGCCGACTACGATCGCACGAGCGGAAAATTTGCGCGCTTTCTCGAAACGATGGCCGGCAAACAACCCGGCGATCCTGCGAAGGCAGCCGAGGCTATCATAGCCGCCGTGGAATCCGACACGCCGCCGCTGCGTCTCATCCTCGGCAAATACGCCAACGACAAGACGCGCAAGAAACTCACCGACGCCGAGCGCGAACGCACGGCGTGGGAACACGTCGGCGCGCCGACGGATTTTGGCGCGACTCCGCAAACCGTATGAAAACGCCAGCCACATCCGGCCTGCTCACCGCGATCTGCCTCCTGAGTGCCTGCGCTTCGCCAAAAATCTGCACGCGCGACATTCCGAAATCCGACCCGAAAGCCGCGGCGTTGCTCGCCGAATCGCAACGCGCGCACGGAGCGAGTGCATTCGCGAAGGTCCGCGACGTGAGCGTGCGGTATGATGGGCGATGGGCTTCGGTCGGTCCGCGCTTCCAGCCGGTGCTTGCCGATACAAAGTTCCGCCGCAGCTCGGAGGAGCGGCTGCTCGTCGGGCCGCGCATCATCGCGCAGGAGCACACAGGCCCGGCGGGAAAGAAGGTCGTCGTCCGCCCGGCGGGAAAAGTCACCGTCGGCTATGATGGCTCTCCTTCCACCGATGACGAAGCCAAGCGCGCTGCGGCTCTCGTCGGGGATGCCTACACGATGTTTTTGCTCGGGCCGTTTTACTTCAACCGCCCGGGCGTCGTGCTCGCGTCCAATGGCGAGTCGGTTTTGGACAAGGCAGTGTGCGACGAGGTGCTCGCCGTGCTGCGCCCCGGATTCGGCTCCGCGAAGGAAGACCGCGTGGTCCTTTTCATCGACCGCGCGACGAAGCAACTCCGGCGCGTCCGCATGACCTTGAACGGGCTCGAAAGCACGCGCGGCGCGGAGGTCGATGTGATCTTCCGCGATTTCCGCAAGATCGACGGAGTGCTCTGGCCGACCGATTTCGACGAGCGGATCCGCGTGCCCTTCGACCTGCATGCGCATCACTGGAAAATGCTCGGCCTCGACACAAATCGCGGCTTCCCCGCCTCGGACCTCACGTCCGCAGGCTTCAAGAACAGGGCCGCTCGTCCTGCTGCGCCGTTGCTCGCGCAGTAGCGCCTGCGATTTCCAAGACACGCGCATGACTCCCTCAACTTCTGAACGACGCGCCGGTGCCGCATGGGGTTCCTTCATCGGCGACGCGCTCGCGATGCCCGTCCATTGGTATTACGACCGCGCGGCGCTGAAGCGCGACTACGTGGCGCCGCGGAACCCGCATGCCGACAGCATCCTCTGGCGCTCGGAATACACTCCGCTGAACGAGCGCGGCGACATCCTCCGCGAGCAGGCGCAATACTGGGGCCAGCGCGGTATTCACTACCATCAGTTCCTCCGCGCGGGAGAAAACACGCTCAACCTGCAACTCGCGAAAGTGCTGGCTGAATCGCTCAACACGAAGGGCCGCTACGACGCCGATGACTATCTCGCGCGCTACATCGTGTTCATGCTCACGCCGGGGCAGCATCGCGACACCTACGTGGAGGAATATCATCGGAAGTTTTTCAACGCCTACGCGCGCGGCACCGCTCCGCGAAAGTGTGCCGGCAGCGATATCCACATCGGTGGTCTCGCACATGTCGGCGTCCTTTGCGCATTCCTCGCTCCGGATGCGAAAGCCGCCCGCGCCGCAGTGCGCGAGCACATCACGCTGACCCATCGGAGCGACGAAGTCCTCGCTGCTGGCGATGCCCTCGCGCAAATCCTCTGCGAGACCGCCGCCGGGGCCAATCTCCGCGAGACGATCCTCCTGCACGGCGCCGATTGGTTCTCGCAGCGCAAAGCCGAGCAATGGTCGCGCGAGCCCGATGAGGTCGTCATCGGCCACCGCGTGAGCCCGGCCTGCTACATCGCCGACGCCTTCCCCGCTTCGCTCTACCTGGCGTGGAAATACGCCGCGGACTTTGAAGCCGGAGTCATCGCCAACGCGAACGTCGGCGGCGACAACTGCCACCGCGGCGCAGTAATCGGCGCGTTGCTCGGAGCCGCCTCCGGGACGGCTCGGATGCCTTCGAGATTCGTTGAGGGAATCCGTG
>JBEBGK010000352.1:0-4844 GCA_040081515.1 Chthoniobacteraceae bacterium | reverse complement strand
CAACCTCGGCGACTACACAACCGTCCTGCAGAACGAAGAACATTTCGCCATCGAGACGCCGACGGCCGGCGACTGGAAGATCGGCGACGTGATCTACGCGGTGCCGACCCACGTCTGCCCGACGGTGGCGTTGCATTCGGAAGCCGTGGTCGTGGAAAATGGACGCGTCGTCGCGCAATGGCCGATCCTCGCGCGGGCGCGGAAGCTGACGGCGTAGCCCCGGCGGTTTGCCGGGCCAAAGCCCGGACTGGCCACGGAGTTGTGTATGGTAGTACCATCCGGCCCAGCCACTCCCATTCCCAACCGCATGAGCATTCAGGTCGATCCATTGATTCAGGAAAAGCTGGGTGCATTCGCGGCGCGGCGGCGGCGGTTGATCATCATCCGGGGGGTTCTCGCGGCGGTGGCGATGCTGCTCGGGACGATGCTCATCGTCGCGGCAATCGATTTCCAATGGATGCTGCCCGACTGGGCGCGCTGGTCGCTGAGCGGGGCCGCGTACCTGGCGGTGCTCGTGATCGCGTGGCGGCAATGTCTCGGCCAGCTCGTGCGCTCGCCGGATGAACGGCAGCTCGCGCGGCTGATCGAGCATGCCGAGCCCCGGCTGCGCGAGGATCTGATCTCGGCGGTCGAGCTGGGAAGCGTCCGCGGGCAGGTGTTCGACTCGGAGCAATTCCGCGCGCTGTTGCAGAAGGATGTCGCGCATCGCATGGAGGGGATGGAAGTCACTTCGCTCCTGCCGGTGGCGCTCATCCGGCGGAGCATCGGCTACGCGCTGGCGATCGGCGTGGCGGTGATTGCGCTGATGGCGGCGACGGGCTGGCAGTTTCACACGCTGCTGCTGCGCGCGCTGCTTCCGGGAGCGAATCTTGAGCGCGTATCGCGGACCAAGGTGATAATCGTGGAGCCGGAGAAAGGGGACCGCATCGTGCCGCAGGGCGACACCGTGCGCGTCGTGGTGGAACTCGGCGGCGAGAATGCGAATCGCGCGAGGATCGAGACATTTGGCGAAAGCGAAGGCCGGCAGATGATGGACATGCAGCCGATCGAGGGGAACCGCTTTGCCGCCACGGTGCAGGTCGGGCGCGAGAGCGTGCGATACCGGATCCGGGCCGGCGATGCGCTCACGCGGAAGTACCACCTCGACGCGCGCGAGCGTCCCTTCGTCACGGAGTTTGAAAAGACGTTCCATCCGCCGGCTTACGCGGAGCTTCCGGTGAGCACGGTGGTCGAGCCCGAGGGCGGGCTGTCGGCGATCGAGGGCACGGAAGTGGAGCTGAAACTGAGGCCGAACCAGCCGGTGAACGCCGCGGAGTTGCGCGTGGAGATGGGAAAGACCGCCAGCACGATCCCGCTCACGAAGGATGCCGACGGCCGGCTGGGCGCCCGCATCACCCTCGCCGCGAGCGGCAGCTATCGCGTGCATCTCGTCGGCGCGGAGACCGGGTTCGAGAACAAGTTCAGCCCGGAGAATGAACTCCGCGCGGAGCCGGATCTCGTGCCGACCGTGGAGCTCGAACGCCCGACGAACGATCTGATTCTCCCGGCAAACGAAGTGGTGGACATCGCGGGCAATGCCGCGGACGACCTCGGCCTGGCGAAGGTTTCGCAGTTGGTGAAGGTGAACGATGGCGGCTGGAAGGAGACGGTGTTGCTGAAAAAGCCGGGGAAAAAGGCGCGCATCGAGACGCGGTGGGATCTCTTTTCCATCGGTGTGAAGCCCGGTGATCTGCTCACCACGAAACTGGTCGTGACGGATCTCAAGGGCAGCAAGGGCGAGTCGCGTCCGCTGCAGGTGACCGTGACGGCGGCGGGCTTCGAGATGCGCCGCCTGCAGACACTCGCGGGTCTCCGTGCGCTGAACGAAACCATGCAGGTGCTCGCCGGGCATGCGCAGCAGCTCTCGAAAACGGTCCGCAAGGTGGGCGAGACCTTTCAGCGCCGCGATGCGGATGAGACGGCGCAGCGACAGGCGCTTCTGGAGACCACGGGGGCGTTGACGGAATTCGACGCAAAGTTCATCGAGGCTTGGACGACGCTCGGCACCGCGCTGCGCGAGGCGAAGGCGGGACATGCCGCGGCCGAACTGGTGATGCTCGGGCGTTCGCTCGCCCGGCTGAATGCCGGCAGTGCAAAGCTGGCCCGCGCGAATGCCGCGGTGATCGAGGGAAGGAGTGCGATTCCGGCGGCCCGGGGGCTTTTCGCGGAGATCACCGGTGAGACGGCGAAGGTCGAGCAGCGCGCCGTCCAGGCCGCCGCCGCGATCGAGGCGGTCACGACATCGGAGGAATCCGGTGTGCTCGTGGAGAACAGCCAGGTGCTCGTGCGCGAGCAGCAGCGGTTGATGGAGCTTGCGGAATCCAGCGGGGTGGATCCCGCGAAGTGGGCGCCGGTCATGAGCCGGCTCCGCGTGTCGGTGTCGCAGGCGAAGGCCATCGAGGAAATCCTGGAGCCCATCGCGAAACGTGACCGAAGCCCGGCGCGCGATCGCGCAAAGTCGCTGCTGCGCGAACTGACCAAGCGCCGCGAGGAGATGAGCGGGGCGCTCGGCGCCGAAGGGGTCGCGGACAAGCGGATGCTGAAGACTTTGTCCGAATACACGCGGGTGCTCCGGGATCATTCGCGCAATCTGTCCGGATGGCATCGCGAGTTCGGTTTCCGCCCGGTCTCGCTGATGCAGAGCCTCGCGCAGGATACCGGTCCCGTTTATGCGAATGTGGCGAAGCTCCGCGAGGAATTGGAGCGGCTGGGAAAAGCGGGGGAGCTTCCGCCGGAGGTGAAGCTCGCGCTCGCCGACAGCCGGTGGTCCTTGCGCGGCGAGTTGTTCAAGACGGCGGGCGATCTCGAGGAGATCCGCGCGCAGGCGGACAACCAGTTCGTCGGCGACCTGCGCAATGCGACGGCTGCGATCGAGGCGTTGCGCGCCGTTGCCGCGGGAACCGCGCCGGAGCGGGTGCGCGAGAAGCTGGAGGAGCTCGACGCCGTTTTCCGTGTGCTCGAAAGCGGGCACAATCTTCAGGAGTGCCTGGACGGCTTCAATCATCTCGCGACTGGCGAGCGCTGGGAGATCCGCAGTCTTTCCGCATCGACCGATGCTCCGCGCGACTGGAAATGGCTGGAGGGACGCCTGCGGGTGTTGCCCGATGAACTCGGCAGGGCGCGGCCGGAAAAGGCGGAGGAGGAAGTGCGCGCCGCATTTGCGCAGGCGCAGCAGATCCTCGTCGCGTCGCGGGGACTCCCGGCGTGGAGGGGGATCGATTCCGAGATGGGCGCCCGCGCGAACATCGACCGCATGCCGATCAGCAGCCGCGAGGATGCCGCGCAACTCGCCGGTCAGGTGAAGCTCGCGCTCGATCTGCTCCGCAAGCCGATGGACGACGCGCGCGCGCGGCTGGCGCGGATTTCCCCGTCCGTCGCGGAACTCGCCTCGGCGCTCGCGAAGGAGCAGGAGGCGCTGAAGAAGGAGACCGAGGGACAGGCCGCGACCCCCGCCGCGGAGAAGACCGATGACGCGAAATCGGAACCCGCGCGGCAGCTCGCCCAACAGCAGCAGATCAACCGCAAGGTCGAGACGCTGAAGGATCTGATCCGTGCCGACGCAAACAAGCAGAACATCCTCGACCAGGAGCAGCGCGAATCGATGCGCGACGCCGACGACGCGCTGGCGATGCTCAAGGATCCGCCGCCGAAAGCCGAGGAGGCGTTGAAGGATGCCGCCGCCGCGCCGCCGGCGCAGCAGAAGGCCGACCTCGGCCGCGCCGCGGAGCAGCAGCAGAAACTCGCCGACGCGCTCGGGCAGATCGCGAAGCATTTCGATGCCAAACAGAAAGGCGAATCGGTGGCGGAGACCCGCGCCGCGATGCGCGAGGCGGAAAAGGAACTCGGCATCAAGGAGGAGCTCGATCAGCAGCAATCGGATGCAAAGATGCTCGCGGAGCTGGCGCAGAAGTCGGCGGAGGAATTGCTCAAGGAACTCGAGGCGAAGCTGCCCGAGAATCCCGTGATGCAGAAGGAACTGAGCGCGATTTCCAAGGACGCGCTTGCCGCCGCCGAGCAGAAGCTGGCCGAGGCGAGCAAGACCGAGAGCCGTGTCGCCCGCGAACTCGGGGAACAGGCAAAGCAGAATCCGCAGGACACGGCGAAGCAGGCTTCCGCGGCGGCGAAGGAGGCGATGGCTGCGGCGCAGGCGGCGCAGAAGGCCGCTGAATCCGCGAAGGAACAGGCGAAGGCCGCCGCGAACCAGCCGGCCGAACAACAGGCCGACAACGCCGCGAAGCAGGCCGCTGCAGCCGCGCAGGCGGCGGAGCAGGCCGCGCAGAGTGCGACGCAGATGGAAAAATCCGCCGACCCGCAACAGACCGCGCAGGCTGCGCAGCAAACCGCGCTGAAGGCGGGCGAAGCCGCGCAGGCCGCGGAGCAATCCGCGAAGGATGCGCAGCAGGCGCAGGCGTCCGCACAGCAGGCGGCGCAAAAGGGTGGCGAGCAGCAGGCGCAGAACCAGCAGGCCGGCCAGCAATCCGCGGAGGCGCAGAAGCAGGCGGCCGCCGCGGCGAAGGCGGCAAAGGCGGCGCAGGCTGCCGCGCAACAGGCCGCGGCGATGGCGCAGCAGGGGCCGCAGCTTGCGAAGGCGGCGCAGGAGCAGCAGCCGGTCGCGGCGAATTCGCAGCAAGCCGCCGCGGATACGGATCGCGCGGGACGGCACGAGGCCCGGCTCGGAAATCAACCCGCCGGTGAGCAATTGCAGAAGCTCGCTGCGGCGGTGCAGCAGACCGCGAAGGAAACCGTGCCCGCCGCGGAGCAGGCGCTCGGCAAGGCTCAGATGGCCGCCGAGGCACAGGGTGCCG
>JBEBGK010000351.1:0-4853 GCA_040081515.1 Chthoniobacteraceae bacterium | reverse complement strand
CCGGAGCGGATCGGCCAGCAACACCTGCAACGAACTCACGCGCCCCGGCCGTTCGAGAAGCTCCTGCGCCCAGCCGATATCCATCACCGCGAATCGCGAATCACCCGCCGGCGTGTCCCCCGGCTCGATCACCGCGAGCACCTTCAGCGTCGTGGATCGCGTGTTCACAACCGCGCGCAGCTCCGAGCCTTCACGCAACCCGCGCCGCGTCGCAAACTCGCGCGTCACCGCCACTCCGCCCGGCGTGCCCAGCCAGCGTTCCACGTCGAACCGCCCCGCACCCGTGCGCATCTCGAACGTCCGAAACCGCGCGCCGCTGAGCGCCTCGATGCCCACGAGCCGCAGGTATTCGCCCGGCCAGTCGGGCAGCACGGCGACGGCCTCGATCACGCCCGTCACCGACGCAACGCCCGGCTCGCGCTCGATCTCCGGCCAGAGGCGTTCATCCACATCGCCGCGGATTTCCAGATGCGCCCGGCCCGCGACGAGATCCACGCCCGCCTCGAAGGATCGCGTGGCGCTTTCATTCGCGATCCGGATCGCCAGGTACACCGCGATGCCGAGCGCGATGCTCAGCACATTGAAAAGCGCCAGCAACCGGTGCCGCCGCACGTAGCGCGAGGCGTTCCACCAGAAGATGCGGACGAAAGACGGCATGGAGCGCGGACGATACGGAGGAGAGCGGAAACCGGAAACCGGAATCGAGCGGAGAGATCGTGGGTGCACTGCTTCCGCTCGAACCCATCTTCGCCAGTGAGCGGGTTCGCCACCGGCGCGAAGTGTATCGGTAGGCGCACAAATGTGGGGCCGACAACCTGTCGGCCCGAGTCGTCGGGATCGGAGCATGGCAGCGGGATGCGATTGCTGTCGTGAGCCTGGGGGATTGCATCCGCACCATCCCGCCGCCTGCGCCCATCCTGCCAGCCGACAGATTGTCGGCTCCACATTGGGCCGCCGCCTTCCCTCAATGGCTACGAATGTTGCCAACTCCGCGCGCTTCCCGCATCGTCGGCGCGAAATGGGCAAGCCTTTCTTCATCACCACTGCCATCGATTACACCAACGGCGCGCCGCACATCGGACACGCGTATGAAAAGGTGCTCGCCGACGTGCTCGCGCGCTATCACAGGCTGAAGGGCGACGACGTCTTCTATCTCACCGGCGTGGACCAGCACGGGCAGAAGGTGCAGCAGAGCGCGGAGAAGGCGGGCGTCGAACCGCAACAGTTCGTGGATGACATCACGAAAAAATTCACCGCGCTGTGGGAGAAGCTCGACGTGAAATACGACGCGTGGGCCGCAACGACCGACCCGCTCCACAAGGAATGTGTGCGCGCCAATCTGCAGAAGCTCTGGGACGACAAGGACCCCGCGACCGGACAAAGCCGGTGGATTTACAAGAAGACACAGCGCGGCTTTTACAGCGTGCGGCAGGAGCAATTCCTCACGGACAAGGAGCGCGGGCCCGACGGGCAGTTTGGCCCCGAGTGGGGCTCGGTCGAGGAGCGCGAGGAGGAGAACTTCTACTTCCGCCTCACACAGGACCCCGCCACCGGCCTTCCCGGGTGCGACCCGAAGCAGTGGCTCCTCGATTTCATCGACAAACGCAGCGCGGAAAAGAATCCGTTCGTCGTCCCCGACTTCCGCGTCGCCGAGTTGCGCAACGCCGTGGAAAAACTCGAGGGCGACCTCTGCATCTCGCGCCCGGCGTCGCGGCTGAAATGGGGCATCCCGTTTCCCGAGAGCTTCGGCGCGGGCTTCGTCACCTACGTGTGGTTCGACGCGCTTGTGAATTACATCACCTTCGTCCCCGGCCACGACCCGAACTACAGCCAGCGCGACGGCGCGCAGACCGAGTTCGCGAAGTGGTGGCCGCCACTCCACGTCATCGGCAAGGACATCCTCATCCCGGCGCACGGCGTCTATTGGCCGATCATGCTGAAGGCGCTCGGCTTTGCGGATGAGGAAATGCCCACGCTGCTCGTGCATGGCTGGTGGAACATCCGCGGCAAAGGCGGCGAGAGCGAAAAGATGAGCAAGAGCCTCGGCAACGTCGTGGACCCCGACCTCCTCGCCGACAAGTACGGCCCCGAAGCGCTCCGCTACTACCTCATGAGTGACATCGCCACGGGGAAAGACGCCGACTTCAGCGAGGAAAGGCTCGTGCAGAACTACAACGCGGCGCTCGCGAACTCGCTCGGAAACCTGCTCAATCGCACGCTAAACATGGCGGCGAAGTATCGGGAGGTTCGTCTAGTCAAGTCCACTGAGGCCGAAAGCATGCTCAACTTTGTGGATCCGGTTGAAGACAGCGCGATCAATCTGGTCGAGTTGTGCAGCGGGCGGGTTGCTCGGTTCGCGGACACGATGACCGAGCACGAGGTCGATAAAGCGCTCGCCGCTGTCGGTCTGTTAAGCACGTACGGCAACCTTCTGGTCGAAAAAGCAGCGCCATGGAAACTCATCAAAGAAGAAAAGGCGGGCAGTGAGAAAGCGGCCAAGCAATTGGACGCCGTCCTCTACCACCTCGCCGAATCCCTCCGCATCATCGCCATCCTGATCTGGCCGGTGCTGCCGGATGCGGCGCATGGGATTTTCGACCAGCTCGCATGGAAGCTGGACGAGGCCGGCAAGGATACGCGTTTCCACCTTGCGGATGCCGTCTGGGGTGGCCTGCCGGACGGGCATCAGCTTGGCAGACCCGTCCCGCTTTTCCCCCGCATCGAAGCGCCGAAGGAATAGGGCGGTTCCAGAAATATCCTGGCCACGTTCGTGACAGGCTGTGTGAAAAGTCCGCGTTCGGGTGCCACCGGGCGGCGCTCCCAATGTGGAGCCGACGATTCGTCGGCTGGCAGGATGGGCGCAGGCGGCGGGATGGCGCGGAGCAAGACGCGCCCCGATCCACGCCGCGCTCATCGTGGACCCGTCGAAGGAACTCATGGACGCCTCGCGCCCCGTGCCGATCACGGACGGTGGCAAGCCGGTCGCGGCGCTGTTCGCGTAGGGTGATGCGGACACTCCTATCCGCATCCTGGCTTGGCGGACCAATGGGTCCGCTGCCCGTGGACGCGAAAGTGAATTCGTTTCAGATCTGCTCGGGCGCGTCTCAATTGATTGCAGGGCCGAGGAATGTGGAGCGCAAGGAGGGGCGGTTTCATACCGCCCTCTGGCTGCCGTCGCTCCGCGCGGCTGCCAGCCATGGGGCTGACAAGGCGGAAGAGTCTTCGGGATTCGAGAGCGCACGCGGCGGTCACGCGGTTGGCTCGACGCGGACGCATCGAGAGGGCGGTATCAAACCGCCCCTTGGCCGCGCGCCCGTCCTTGCGCCACCGCCAGTCCCGCACCTCACGGTTCGGATGATGCCTTTGCGATTCACTTCCCGGATTTCCCCGCCATCAATGGCCTCACACCACCGCCTCCCGATCATGAACCGCATCCTTCTCCTGTTGCTGTCGCTCGTCCTGCTGCATCGCTCATCCGCTGCCGGGGCGCAAAAGCCCAACATCGTCTTCATCCTCATCGATGATTTCGGCTATGCGGACTCCGGGCCGTATGGTGCGAAGGACATCCGCACGCCGAACATGGATCGGCTCGCGCGCGAAGGCGTGAAGTTCACGGACTTCTACGCGAATGCGCCGGTCTGCACGCCGACGCGGTGCGGGTTCATCACGGGGCGCTGGCAGCAGCGCGTCGGCTTCGAGTGGGCGATGGGATTTTCCGCGGAGGCTTTCCGACGGCATGGCGATGCGTGGGTGCCGGAGAAGGACATGCATTCGCTCGGGTTGCCGACTTCCGTGCCGACGCTGCCTAAGATGCTCAAGGCCGCGGGCTATGCGACGGGCGCCTTTGGAAAATGGCACCTCGGATACAAGGACGAGTTTAATCCCGTGAAGCACGGCTTCGACGAATACTTCGGCGAACTGCTCGGGCACTGCGACTACTACACCCACGAATACTACGACGGCACCTACGCGCTGCGCGACGGGTTGAAGCCCGTGAAAGTGGAAGGCTACTTCACCGACCTCATCAACACGCGCGCCGCGGCATTCATCGGCAAGCACGCGAAGGAGCCGTTCTTCCTCTACGTGCCGCATCTCGCCGTGCATTGCCCGTATCAGCCGCCGGGCCGTCCGAAGCCGAGCGTCACCAAAGCCAACATGTATGACGGCGACCGCGCGACCTACGCTGCGATGGTGGAGAAGATCGATGACGGCATCGGGATGATTTTCGCCGAGTTGGAAAAGCACGGCATCCTCGACAACACCCTCGTCGTCCTCAGCAGCGACAACGGCGGCGAGCGCTACTCGGACAACACGCCGCTCTTCCATCACAAGTCCACGCTGTGGGAAGGCGGCATCCGCGTCCCGTGCCTCATGCGTTGGCCGGCGAAATTGCCGCAGGGAAAAGTGACAGGCCAGGTCGGCATCACGATGGATCTCAGCGCGACCTTTGCGGCAATCGCCGGGGCGACGCCCGCGGCGGATCGGCCTTTCGACGGCATCAATCTCATCCCCATCCTCACCGGCGAACAGCCCTCGGAGGAGCGCACGCTCTGCTGGCGCATCAATCGCGAAAGCCGCCAGCAGAAGGCCGTCCGCCACGGGAAATGGAAATACATCCAGGACGGCAACGTGGAAATGCTGTTCGACCTCAGCGCCGACGTGGGCGAGCGCCGCGATCTCTCCTTCCAGCACCCGGACATCTTCGCCACGCTGAAGCGCGAACTTGCCGGATGGGAGGCTGAACTCGCAAAGGAACGGCCCGAATTCTTAGTGAAATAGCGCTCATGAACGATGCTTCCAACGCGAGCTGAATCGAAACGCCTTCGGCAGGCAGAGGCTGGTTTCGCCGGGGC
>JBEBGK010000350.1:0-4870 GCA_040081515.1 Chthoniobacteraceae bacterium | reverse complement strand
GCCTACGCGACCATTCTCGTGGATCGCGCGAAGCCGGCCTCGCCGCGCGTCTTCAAGCGCGGCAATCCGCTGACGAAGGGCGAGCCCGTGCCGCGGCATGTTTTGCAGGTGCTCTCGGGGGATTCGCCGCGGCCCTTCTCCAAGGGCAGCGGCCGGCTCGAACTCGCGCAGGCCATCACCGCGCCCGGGAATCCACTGACCGCGCGAGTCATCGTGAACCGCGTCTGGATGCAGCACTTCGGGCGCGGCCTCGTCCCCACGCCGAGTGATTTCGGCCTGCGCGCCGAAGCGCCCAGCCATCCGGAACTGCTCGACTGGCTCACGCGCCGTTTCATGGACGACGGCTGGAGCCTGAAGAAGTTGCATCGCCGCATCCTGCTTTCGGCGACGTATCAGCAAAGCTCGCTCATCTCCGCGGACGACATTGTCTCGCGCAAGGCGCAGGAGATCGACCCCGGCAACCGCCTCCTCTGGCGAATGCCAACGCACCGGCTCAGCTTTGAGGAAACGCGAGACGCCTGGCTCGCCGCCGCCGGCGAACTGGACCTGCGCGTGGGGGGCAGGCCCATCGAGTTGTTCGGCTCGCAGAATGCGCGGCGCACACTCTACGCCCGCGTGGACCGCGAGCGGCTGTCTCCCGTGCTGCGCACGTTCGATTTCGCCAATCCCGATCTCTCGATCTCGCAACGCAACGACACCATCGTGCCGCAGCAGGCGTTGTTCGGGATGAACCATCCCTTCGTCGCCACACGGGGGAAGGCACTCGTGAAGCGCACAGACGACGCCAAAGACGACGCGGAGCGGGTGCGCCGCCTGTATGCGCTGCTCTACCAGCGCGCTCCCACGACTGCGGAGATGCGGACCGCCCTCGCATTTGTGCGGCCCGAATCCAGCACGCCCGTGACGCGCCAGAAGCCCCTCGCCTGGCAATACGGCTACGGCGAGTGGGACGAAGCCGCGGGGCGCATGAAGAGCTTCACGCCGCTTCCGCACTTCAGCGGCGCCGCATGGCAGGGCGGCGCAGAATGGCCCGATGCCGGGCTCGGCTGGGCGCAACTCACCGCGACGGGCGGTCATCCCGGAAGCGATCGCAAGCACGCCGTCGCGCGCCGATGGGTCGCCCCGACGGATGGCAGCTACGCCATCACCTCCACGCTGGTGCATGAGCCGGAGCAGGGCGACGGCATCCGCGCCTTCATCGGCCACGGAATTCGCGGACTGCTGCGCTCGGCCACGCTGCATCACTCCACCGAGGCATTGAACATCGATGCGATGCCGATGCGCAAAGGCGACACGGTGGATTTCGTCGTGGATATCCGCGACGGATTGAACAGCGATCAATTCCTCTGGTCGGCGAAAATCACAGCCGTCACGACCGCCGGCGCAGGCGGTGATGCCGATGTGTCGTCGTGGGACGCGCAGAAGGATTTCTCCGGGCCGGCCATGTCGTCGCTGACTCCGTGGCAACAGCTCGCCCAGGCGCTCATGCTCGCCAATGAATTCATGTTCGTGGATTGATCCCGCCAGCCATGCATCCCCTCACCCGCCGTGATTTTCTCCGCCGCTCCGGCGTCGGCTTTGGCATGCTCGGGCTCGCCGGGATCCTCGGGCGGCAGTCCGCGAATGCCATCCCCGCCCGCGGCCCGCACTTCGCGCCGAAGGCGAAGCGGGTGATCCATTTTTTCCTCAACGGCGGGCCGTCGCACGTGGACACGTTCGATCCGAAGCCCGCGCTGCTGAAACACGCGGGCAAGGCGCTGCCGCAGACGTTGCTCACCGAGCGCAAGACGGGCGCGGCGTTTCCATCGCCGTTCAAATTCGAGCGCTACGGGCGGAGTGGCATCGAGGTGAGCGAACTCTTTGCGAAGACGGCGCAGCACATCGACGACATCGCCGTCATCCGCTCGATGCAGGCGCAGGTGCCGAACCACGAACCGTCGCTCATGCTCATGAATTGCGGCGACTCGATCCAGACGCGCCCGAGCCTCGGGTCGTGGCTGATGTACGGGCTCGGCTCCGAGAATCAGAACCTGCCGGGCTTCGTCGCGATGTGCCCGGGCGGCGATCCCATCAAGGGCGCGGAGAACTGGCAGTCCGCCTTCCTGCCCGGCGCGATGCAGGGCACGTATGTGGACTCGAAGCACACCGGGGTGGATCGCCTCATCGAAAACATCCGCAGCCCGCACGCCGCGCCGGATGCGCAGCGGCGGCAGCTCGATCTGCTGCAAGCGCTGAACGAGGCGCATCGCCGCGAGCGGCTGGACCCGCGGCTGGAGGCGCGCATCGAGTCGTTCGAGCTGGCGTTCCGGATGCAGATCGAGGCGGCGGAAGCCTTCGATGTCTCGCGGGAGCCGCAGCACATTCGCGATTTCTACGGCAACGGCGTGCATGGCCGGCAGACGCTCATCGCACGACGGCTCGTCGAGCGCGGCGTGCGCTTCGTGCAACTCTGGCACGGCGCAGGGCAGCCGTGGGACAACCACGACAAGATCGAGGCGAACCACCGGAAGCTCGCCGCGGAGATCGATCAGCCCATCGCCGCACTCCTCGCCGATTTGAAACAGCGCGGCATGCTGGAGGACACGCTCGTGATCTGGGGCGGCGAGTTTGGCCGCACACCCACGGTGGAGATGAGCGGCGCCACGTCGAAGCTCGGACGTGATCACAATCACTATGGCTTCACCGTGTGGATGGCCGGTGGCGGGATCAAAGGCGGGACGGTCTTCGGCAGCACCGATGAGTTCGGTTTCGCCGCCGCGGAGAACCCGGTGAGCGTCCACGACCTGCATGCCACCATCCTCCACCTCATGGGTCTCGACCACGAGCGCCTCACTTATCGCTATTCGGGGCGCGACTTCCGCCTCACCGACGTGGAGGGCGATGTCGTGCAGCAGATCCTCGCGTGATGATTGCGAACCGGCTGAATGGTGAACACGCCGGCATAGTCCGCCGATTTCTCATCGTCCTGACGCTGAGCTGGGTTGCCGTCGCGAGCGTGATGGCTCTCGAGCCCGGTGTCCTTCGCTGGGGTGGTGACTCCGTGGGCGGGGCGCGGGTTGTGGAGGCGGATCCCAGTGACCCTTCGCTCGTGCGCGGCTTCGACGTGGAGGTGGCCGGTGTACTCGCCGGGGCGCTCGGGCGCCGGCCCCGGTTCATCCAGGCGGCGTTCAGTTCGCTCGACCAGTCCGTGAAGCGCGGCGACTTCGATGTGGCGCTCGGCGGCGTGGAGGACTCGCCGACGAAGCGTGCCGAGCTGGCGGTGAGCGTGCCCTATTATCAGTTCCGGGAAGTGCTCACGGTGCGCGAAGGCGACCGCGGGCGTTTTCGCGCGCTCGCCGAGTTGTCCGGACGGAAGGTCGCCACCCTCAGCGGCACAATGGCGTGGGAGATTCTCGCTGCGGCGCAGGGTGCCCATGGGATCGAGCCCGTGTCCTACGACGACGACATGCATCCTTATTCGGACCTGGCGCTCGGGCGCGTGGATGCGGTGCTGCTCGATCATGTGATCGCCGAGCGGAGCACGCGGCGGCAACCCGGTCTCGTGACGCACGCGGAGCCGGTGGCGGTGGGCTACTACGTGGCGCTCCTCGCACCGGAACAGACGGCGCTGCGCGACCAGGTGAATGAGGCGCTGCGCACAGCCATGACGGACGGAAGGCTCGAGGCGATCTTCCGCCGATGGGGCGTGTGGAATGACGATCAGCGCGAACTTTACGCGAAGGTGCTGGGAGGCGGTGACTCGCTCCTCGGCGAAAGAGGTGGCGTGCCGGTGGCTGCGCCTTCAAAGTGGGACCTGACGCGACGCTACCTGCCCACGTTGCTGCGCGCGGCTTTGATCACGCTCGTGCTGTCGTGCGTGGCGATGTTGCTGGCGGTGAGTTGCGGCTCCGCGATCGCGGTGGGACGCGTGTATGGCGGTCCATGGGCCAGGGCGGCGCTCACCGCGTACGTCGAACTTGTCCGGGGCACGCCGGTGCTCTTGCAGCTCTTCGTGCTGTATTACGGGATGGCGTCGGTGGTGCGTCTGCCTCCGTTCCTGGCGGCGCTGCTGGGGCTGGGGCTGAACTACGCGGCGTACGAGAGCGAGATCTACCGCGCATCACTCGAGGCCGTGCCGAAGGGCCAGCTCGAGGCGGCGCGCACGCTCGGCTTCAGCACCTGGCAATCGCTGCGGCTCATCCGCGGACCGCAGGCCTTCCGCTATGCGCTGGCGCCGATGACCAACGACTTCGTGGCGCTGCTCAAGGACTCTTCGCTCGTGTCGGTGCTCACCGTGGTGGAACTCACCAAGCAGACGCAGATCTTCGCCACCAACCTGGGGTCGTGGGCACTGCCCGGAGCCCTCTGCGCCGCCCTCTACCTGGCGATGTCGTGGCCGCTCGCCCGGGTGGCGCGCCGGCTGGAGCTTCGGTGGAAGACGCCCACGCCATGAGCACGACGCTCCTCGATGTGAAAGGCCTGCGCCTGTCCCGCGGCGACCGCGAAATCTTGCGCGGGCTCGACATCTCGGTCGGGCGCGGTGAACTCGTGGCGCTCATGGGCCTGTCGGGCTCGGGCAAGACCACGGTGCTGCGCGCGGTGGCCGGGCTCGAGCCGTTCTCGGAGGGGCGCATCGAGGTCGATGGCCACGCGCTGGACCGCCGGGCGGCGCACCACGCGGGGCTGCATCGCAAGGTGGGGATGGTTTTCCAGTTCCACTGCCTCTGGGATCACCTCACAGCGGCCGAGAACGTCTGGTACGCGCCGGTCCACGTGCATGACACCTCCCGGGCCGCGGCGCTGGCGCGTGCGCGCGAACTCCTCGCGAGCCTTGGCGTGGGCCATCGTGAAACGGCGCTTCCTCGCGAGCTCTCCGGCGGCGAGGCGCAGC
>JBEBGK010000349.1:0-4870 GCA_040081515.1 Chthoniobacteraceae bacterium | reverse complement strand
AGTCCGCAAGGCGCGGAAGATCCGGTTCCGGTCCGGGGCGCCGCTTCGGTGGCTCGGGGCGGTCATCGACGCGATCGGGCGCGCCGGTCCTCTCGTCCTTCTCGCGTTTCTTCTCGTCGCTTCCGGCCTCCCGGAATTGTTTTCGCAGCGCGAGCACTTCCAGATTGGTCAGGCCTCGCGGCACCGTGATGACGCCATCGGACACCGAACGATCGATCATCATGTCCACCACCTGATGCTGCCCGGTCTTCGTGCCGATGATCACCACGAGCGCGAGGCCGCGTTTCTCGTTGCTCAGCGTTTCGAGCCGGATGCGGCCCTGCGGATCGAGCTTGAAGAGACATCCCCACGTGCCGTCGCCGGCCTCGAACGGGAGGATCTCCTTCACCTGCCGCTCGCTGAAATCCGGCGCGCGATTCAGATAGACGGATCGGCGCTGGTATTTCAGTTCCACCGGCATGGAGAAGCTCTCCCCGTCACGGGCATTTGCCTCGGTGTGAAAGCGGACGGTCACGATGGGCTTTCGCGCCATGCCGTGGGAGGGAGGCGCAAATGCCAGGGCGAGAAGCGCGACGCAGAGGGAGCGGAGATGCATGGGCGGAGCATCACGGCGTGAAAAGCGATTTGCAACCTGTGAGGTGCATCCCTCAAGCTTCAAGCATGCGGAAGCTGCTGCCTCTCCTTTTCCTCCTGTTGCCATCCCTGCTTCATGCGGCCGATGACGCGCCCGCGAAGCCGGGCTTCCTCCAGCGCGTGTGGCGGAGCACCAAGGATGGCGCGGGCCGCGCGTGGGATTCGACCCGGAATGCCGGTGGCAAAGCCGTGGACGCGGCGCGGTCGCCGTTTCGCAAGGGCGACAGCAGCGAGCCGGAGGCAAAGGCGGGCTGGCGCCGGCTCGCGATGACGATCGGGATGGAGCCCGCTGTGGTGAAGGCTGGCGAGACGAGGGTGATCGACGTCACGCTCGGCGTGGTGAACAAGGGCAAGGAGCCCGTGCAACTCGACTTCCCGGACTCGCAACGCATCGACGTGCTCGTGAAGGACGAAGCCGGCCGGATCCTTTCGCGGTGGTCCGACGATCAGCGGGTGGAAAAGGAACAGGGCTTCGTCCTGATCAACCCTGGCGAACGAATCCAGTACGGCGCGCGGATCTCCACGCGCGACATGAAGGCGGGCCAGTCGTTCACGCTCGAAGCGTACTTCCCCGCCTACGAGCGGCTGCGGGCCACCCGCAAGGTTGTGCCGGTGTATTGATCCCCGTTGCGGTCCGGCGTCACGCCCGTTTTGGCTCGCCAAGTGGACCTCGGCGGCATTTCCTCCCGCCCCATTTTTTCCCGAATGAACCGTAGCGAGTCCAATCCCGGGCAGCCTGCCGCGACGCCGCTTCGAATCACGATCGATCGCGTCTCCAAGTGGTTCCAGTCCGGCACCGGCCGGACCCATGCACTCGACGACGTGAGCCTCGACATCGGGGATGGCGAGTTCGTGTGCCTCGTGGGCAAGAGCGGCTGCGGCAAGAGCACGCTGCTGAACATGATCGCGGGGCTCGACATGCCGGACAAGGGCGCCGTGCATGCGGGAGGACGGATGGTCACCGCGCCGGGGCGCGAGCGGATGATGATGTTCCAGGAGCCCGCGCTTTTTCCATGGCTGGACGTGCTGGGGAATGTGCTCTTCGGACTGAAGCTCTCCCGCGATCTCTCCGTGGCCGAACGCCGCGAGCGTGCGGAATACTATCTGCAGCTCGTGGGACTGGGCGATTTCATGCGCGCGAGCCTGCACGAGCTTTCGGGCGGCATGCGGCAGCGCGTCGCCCTCGCGCGTTCGCTGGCGCCGAATCCCCGCGTGCTGCTCATGGACGAGCCGTTCGCCGCGCTCGACGCGATGACGCGCGAACAGCTCTACGGGGACATCCAGCAGATCCGCGAGAAGCACCGGAAGACGATCGTCTTTGTGACGCACAACGTCCGTGAAGCCGCATGCCTCGGCGATCGCGTCGTGCTCCTCTCGCCGCACCCGGGCCGGATCTGCGGCGAGTTCCGCATCGACCTGCCGCGTCCGAGGGACATCAACAATCCCGCGCTGGCGAGCTATGCCACGCTCATCACGCAGGGACTCAAGACGGCGGGCACCGGCCCCGCGGACTTCGACATCTGATGAAGCGATTTTTTTCCGCCCTGCTTTTCTTCGCGCTGCTCCTCGGCGGCTGGCATCTGCTGGTGGTCGGCGGAATCTGGGGCAGGCCGGCGCCGATGGAAGTGTGGGAGTATCTCGCCATTGCGTGGCGGGACGATTCGCTCGTGCCGGCCCTGCTCGTCACGACACAGCGGCTGCTGCTCGGATATGCCCTCGGCGTGCTCGTCGGAATCCCGATGGGGCTCCTCACCGCGCGATTTCAGACGGTGTATGACACCATCGGCGTGATCGGCCTCGGCTTTCAGACGCTCCCGAGCGTCTGCTGGGTGCCGCTGGCCCTGCTCTGGTTCGAGCCGCATGTCGAAAGCGCGATGCTCTTCGTGGTGGTGATGGGCACGCTGTGGAGCGTCGCGCTTGCCACGAACACCGGCGTGCGCAATGTCCCGCCGCTCTATGCCCGCGCCGCGCGCACGATGGGCTCCGAGGGGCTTCATTTGTGGTTCACCGTGATCGTGCCCGCGGCGCTGCCGGTGATTCTCGGCGGGGTGAAGCAGGGATGGGCCTTCGCATGGCGCTCGCTCATGGCCGCGGAGATCTACGTGACCGTCACCGGCAGGACGGGTCTCGGAAAGCTGCTGAACGCCGGGCGCGATTCCCGCAACATGGCACAGGTGATCGGCGTGATGGTGGTGATCGTGATCGTGGGCCTCCTGGCCGACAAGATCCTGTTCGGGCCGTGGGAGCGTTATCTCCGTCGCCGCTGGGGACGCTGAAACCTCACTCGCGGCTGATGATGCCGGCGGCTTCGAGCGGATGCAGCCCGTGCTGCACGAGCGCGGGAGCATCGCCGCCGGGGAACATCTTGCCGGGGTTCGAGAGCTCCTGCGGATCGAAGGCACGGCGGAGCCGCTGCATGAAATCAATCTCCGCCGCGCTGAACATGTCGGGAAGATAATCGCGTTTCTCCATGCCGATGCCGTGCTCGCCGGTGAGGCTGCCGCCCATCTCCACGCACATCCGCAGGATGCGGCCCGCGAGTTCCTCGGCGCGTGCGAGCGCGCCGGGTTCGCGGCCACTGTAGAGGATGAGCGGGTGCAGGTTTCCGTCGCCAGCGTGGAAGACATTCGCCACGCGCAGCCCGGCCTCGCGCGACATTTCACCGATGCGGCGGAGCGCCTCGCCGAGCCGCTGCCGCGGGACGACGCCGTCCTGCACGATGAAATCCGGCGACAGGCGGCCCACCGCGCTGAAGGCGCTCTTGCGGCCCTTCCAGATCGCGGCTCGCTCCGCGGCATCCGCGGCGACGCGCGTCTCGACCGGTTGCCACTGCGCCAGCAGCGCATCGAGCCGCGGACGCTCGACGGCGACCTTCTCGCGGGGACCCTCGAGTTCGACGATGAGCACAGCCTCGCAGGCCTTGGGATACCCGGCATGCACCGCGGCCTCGGCGGCCTGGATCGCGAGCGCGTCCATGATCTCGATCGCGCCCGGCAGCAACCCGCTGGAGACGATCGCGCTGACTGCGTGGCCCGCCTCCTCCAACGTGCGATAGCCCGCGAGCACGGTGTGGAAGCGTTCCGCGCGCGGCAGGAGTTGCAGGGTGATTTCGAGCGCGATGCCGAAGAGCCCCTCATTGCCCACGAAGAGCCCGGTGAAATCCGGCCCGCACTGTTCGCGGCTCGTGCCGCCGAACTCGACCACCTCTCCACTCGCGAGCACGGCCTTGATTCCCAGCACGTGATTCGACGTCATCCCGTACTTCAGGCAATGGGCGCCGCCGGAGTTGAATGCGACATTTCCGCCGATGGTGCAGATCGTCTGCGAGGACGGGTCGGGCGAGTAATAGAGCCCGTGGCGCTCCGCCGCGGCGGTCACCTGCGTATTGACGACACCCGGCTCGACCACGGCGATGCGTTCGCGGGGATCGAGGCGAAGGATGCGATTCAGCCGGTTGAGCGCGATCACGATGCCGCCCTCGACGGGCAGCGATCCTCCGGAGAGGCTCGTGCCGCTCCCGCGCGCGACGAAGGGAATGTTCCCGGCGCGACACCCGCGCACGAGCGCGATCACCTCGTCCTCCGTCTCCGGCACCGCGATGGCGAGCGGCGTGGCGCGGAATGCAGTGAGCCCGTCGCTCTCGTAAGCCGCGCGCTGGACTGCTTCCTTCAGAAAGCGATCCGGCGGCAGCAGGCCGGCGAGTCGCTCAAGCGCGGGGCAGGGTGGGGATGTCCGGGGCACACCTTGAATCGAGCATGGGCACGGGACGTTGGCGAGCCTCGCGCTTGCCATGCTGCATGAACTCCGGCACCTTCCATCCGTGGAAAAAAAAAGCAGCCGCCGACTGGCCCGCGTCAACGCGCTCGCCGAAAAGCTGCGCTTCCTGCCGCACCTGAGCGAAGACGAAAGGGTGCTCTACGCGTGGAGCTTCGCCGCGACTCCCGACGAGCGGTGGCAGCGAAGCCGGGATCTTCTTCGTTCGCTGCTCTCCGCGCAGCCGCGCGCGCTGCAACGTATGATTCGCCGGAAGGAAGCGAGCTGCCGCGCGGTGGATCTCGCGATGCTCCCGCTGCTGCGCGACATCGCGGCGAGCCGGAAGCGGCTGCGCATCCGGCGCTAAGTGCGTGTGCCGCACAGTAGGCGGGATTTGCAATCTCGCGCGGGCGAGCACGGCGAGGCGCGGCGCCGAGAAGCCGCCGAACTGCGAGTGCTGCACCACGCGCACCCCGGGCACGAG
>JBEBGK010000348.1:0-4893 GCA_040081515.1 Chthoniobacteraceae bacterium | reverse complement strand
GGTGTTTCCATTCGTCGAGAGCACATGAAAGACCCCTTCGCTCAGCTCGAGAATCGAGATGTCGAACGTCCCGCCGCCGAAGTCGTAAACGGCAATCTTGGAGCGCTCCTTCAATCGCGTGAGGCCGTACGCGAGCGCGGCGGCGGTGGGCTCGTTGACGATCCGTTCGACGGTCAGACCGGCGAGGTCCCCCGCCCTCTTCGTCGCGTTCCGCTGCGCATCATTGAAGTAAGCTGGCACCGTGATCACCGCCCGCGTCACAGGTTCCCCGATCGCGCGCTCAGCGTCACTCCGCAGCTTTTTCAGGATCTCGGCGGAAATTTCCTCGGGCAGACGCTCGTGGCCGCCGGCAAGAATGGAAACCGGCTCCCCGGGCGCACCCGCAAGCCCGAGGAAACATCATCCGCCTCCTCGCCTCGCCGCCGGCCCATGAATCGCTTCACCGAATAGACCGTGTTCCGGGGATCGACGGCACGCATCCGGGAAGCAGGGCGGCCAACGACGGGTTCGGCCCCTGCGGGAAAATGCACCACGGAGGGGGTCAGGCGCTCTCCATCCGCGTCCGCGATGAGGATTGGGAAGCCCGCCTCCATGACGCCGATGAGCGAGTTCGTGGTACCGAGGTCGATGCCGACAATTACTGACATGTGCGGAAAGGATGACTTTGGCGGCCGACTCTTGGAAGGGCGATGTTCATGTATTGCTGTTCACAACGACATTTTCTCTTTGCGATGCGGCGGCGATCCGACTGAATCCCCTCGTCATCATGCGTCTGCTCGACCGATATGTTCTGCGCAATTTTCTGGAGCCCTTCCTGCTCTGCTTTTGCGCCTTTCTCGGCATCCTCCTGATCTTCGACATCAATGACAATCTGAGCGATTTCATCGCGGCCCGGGAGCGGTGGCGGCTGATCGGGATTTACTACGGGCATCAGTTTCCGCAGTTCATCCTCCTCTGCATGCCGATCGCCCTCCTGCTGGCGATCCTTTACTGCCTCAGCAAGATGTCCCGCTCGAACGAGGTCATCTCCATGCTCACGGCGGGCCGGAGCGTCCTTCGCATCCTCGCGCCGCTGTTCGCCGCCGCGACGGTCCTGACGGCGCTCTGCCTTGGCTTGAACTACAAGCTCGCGCCGCAGGCGGATGCGCTTCGGGAGATCGATCTCGGCAGGATCCGATTCGGCGAGCTGGCCGAGTACCTCAACGCCATCCGCGGCCACCTGATGAAGGATCGGATGACGAACCGGGTGTGGTTTGCGACATCGATGCTCCCGGACGTCGATCAGCTCGATTCCGTGCACATCACCCAGTTGAACGAGAGCGGCCAGCCGGAGAAGCGGTGGTATGCGCAAAATGCCTCCTATGATCCGCGAACGCGAACGTGGCACCTGAATCACGGACGGGAGATCCATTTCAACGCATCGGGTGACGTGGAGGGAACGGCGGAAGACTGGACGCGGAAGTTTGATGCGAGCGGCTCGAAGGCCATCGAGGGCTGGAGTGAAACCCCGTATCGCATTGCCAGCTCGCGCATGGAGGCCGAGGGACTCAGCGTTCCGGAATTGCGGCAATACCTCGCCTCCAATTCCGACTTTCCCGTCGCGGAACTCGCGCCCTACCACACGCATCTCCTCTATCGGTGGGCCCTGCCTTTCACGTGCCTGGCGGTGGTTTTCATCGCCGCCCCGCTCGGCATCGTCTATTCGAGGCGCGCCGTGCTCGCATCCGTGGCCGGCAGCATCTTCATCTTTTTCGGATTCCTCTTCTGCATGTTCTTCTTCCTCGCCCTCGGCAAAGGCAATCACGTCCCGCCGATCGTCGCGGCATGGACGCCGAATGCGCTGCTCGTCGGCATCGGGACTTTTCTCCTGTACCTGCGAGCCACCAACCGCGAGATGCCGAAGCTGTTTTTCCGATAAACTATGACAAACGACTGGACCATTCAGAGCCGCTCCAACCAATGCTCCGCCACCGGACGCGAGTTCGCCGAGGGCGAGCATTTTTACACGCTGCTTTTCGAGGACAAGAAGGGCGGGTTTCGCAGGGAGGATCTTTGCGAGGAGGCGTTCAAGGCCCGGAACGACAGCGTCCAGCCGTTCTCCTTCTGGCGTTCCAAATTTGAACCGCCGCCGCCGCAGGAGCCCGAGCCGGTCAGCAAACAGACCGCCGAGGATCTCCTGCGCAGCTACATGCTGGAGAGCGGCCCCGAGCACGCGAATGCCCGCTACGTGCTGGCCCTGATGCTCGAGCGAAAGCGCCTGCTCAAGGAGATCGAGGTCAAGCGTGGCGGCGAGGATTCGCTCACGCGGATCTACGAGCACGTCAGGACCGGGGAGGTTTTCATCATCCCGGATCCGCAGCTGAGGCTGGATCAGGTCGAGGAACTCCAGGCGCAGGTGGCCGGCCTTCTCGGCGCGCCCTCCTCCGCGCCCGCTCAGACCGCGCCAGCGGCTCCCGGAAACGAGAGCGCCGAAGCTCCCTCGCCGTCGTGACTTCTCCACCCCCGGCGGAGGCCGCCGGCAGGGTCGGTCTGGCCTGAAGGCTGCTCTCTCAACGGAGCCCATGCCCGACCGACATCGAACGCTCCTTGCGAGCCTTGTCCTTGCCGTCTTTGTACTCCTCGCCTACGGGGCCGCATGGCGTTGTGATTTCGTCCACTACGACGACCACTCGCACGTCTTCGAGAACGCACACGTCACCGGCGGCCTGAGTGCGGAGAATGTCCGCTGGGCATTCACCCGTTTCAACGGCGCCCAGTGGATCCCGCTCACGTGGCTGTCGTTCATGCTCGATGTGACGCTCTTCGGTCTGGAGCCCGGCGCGATGCACGGCGTGAACGTCCTCCTTCACACCGCGAACACGCTCCTGCTCTTCGCGCTCCTGCGCACATTGACCGCCTCTTTCTGGCGCAGCCTCGCCGTCGCCGCCCTCTTCGGACTGCATCCGGTGAACGTCGAGTCCGTCGCATGGATCACCGAGCGTAAGAACGTCCTCAGCACATTCTTCTGGCTGCTCGCCACGCTTGCTTACGTCCGCCATGCGAAGACACCCGGCATTGCGCGCATGGCGCTCGTCACGGTGCTGCTCGCGTGCGGGCTCATGGTGAAGACCATGCTCGTCACCTTGCCGTTCACGCTGCTCCTCCTCGATTTCTGGCCGCTTGCCCGCACTCGTCCGACGGGATGGCTCCGGCTCGTCTTGGAAAAAGTCCCCCTCTTCGCACTGTCCGCGGTGGCGAGTTCGATGCAGATGCGGGCTGCCATCCACGACGGCCTGCTCTGGCCCGAGGAAATGGCCCCGCTGAGCTACCGTCTGCTGAACGCCTTCGCGAACGTCCTCCAATACCTCGGCACGCTCGCATGGCCCGTGAATCTCGCGCCGATGTATCCCCTTCCCTGCACGGCTCCCGTAGTCGCCGGGATCGGCGGGGCTGTTGCCGTCGTCCTGCTGCTCGCCGTGTGTGTCGCCTCGAGGAAGAGGATGCCTGCCCTTTGCGTCGGCATCCTTTGGTTTCTTGGGACGCAGGTTCCGGTCAGTGGTCTCGTCGGCGCGGGCGACGCCGTCCGCAGCGATCGCTATCTCTACATTCCGCAGATCGGCGTGTTCATCGCGGCCGTGTGGAGCATCGCCGCACTCCGTGTCCGCTGGAATCCCGTGATACTCCGTCCCCTCGCGGCAACCGCTGCAATCCTCCTCGGCACGATGACATTCCTCCAGGTCGGGCACTGGCGCGATACCGCGACGCTCCTCACCCACACCGTGAACGTCTCTCCGGACAGCGTCGTCGCGCGGGGCCTTGCGGGATGGACGTTTGCCCGGATAGGGCGGCTCGATGCCGCCCGGGAGAACTACGAAGCAGCACTCGCTCTGGTGCCGGCCGCCCCCGACACTCACTGCTCGCTGGGGCTTGTCCTCGCACGCATGGGCCGGTTGCCCGACGCGATCGCCCAATTCCGGCAGGCCCTCCGCTACCAGCCCGATCACCACATCGCCCGGCTGAATCTCGGCACACACCTGCTCGCCATCGGTGCTGTCGCCGAATCCACCATGGTCCTCGCGGAAGCCGTTTCACTTCGTCCCGACGATGCGACAGCCCGCCGATGGCTCGATCGCGCCCGCACTGCGGCGAACTCCCTGGTGCCGCCGTCATCGCCCCCGCGGGAAATCCGGTAGCGCCCACTCCCGTAAAGCGGGCGACATTGCGCTTGCCAGCGACAGGTGCGGCGCTAATTTTCGCGGCCCGAAAAACACCATGCCAGGGTAGCTCAGTGGTAGAGCGGGGGACTCATAAGCCCTAGGTCGGGAGTTCAATCCTCCCCCCTGGCACCATCGTCCGCTGCACGGCCCTTCACTCGGCGCTCACGCACGGGCGCAGCAGGGAAAAGTGCCCGGGCTTTTCGCCGGATGATGCCTGCAGGTCGAAAAAGACGGTGGTCTCAAAGCTTCCCGTTCCTGTCCCGCGACAGTCGATGACCACGCCGCCCACCGTCACGTCGCCCGCGCAATCCCCTGCCCCGCAGCAATGAAACCGGAGCAGAACGCCGGACATCAACTCGAACCGGACCGCGGACTGGAACACGACGCCCTCGGACTCGAAGCGAAGACACTCGCAGCGATCCTGAATGGCTCCCTCTTCGAAGCAAACCTCGAGTCTCGGCTGAACGGTTCTGGGGCTGATGTCACGCATTGGATTGCTCGACCTGACACGACGCTACGCGGGCACCGCTGCATGTCAAAGGGTCGGTTCGGATTTCCCACAGCCGGCGGGCTATCGCGGTGGTGGCGCGGGCGGCTGGCGTTTACCTGGCGGACCCGGCTCCTGACCGCCCTTCCGCTTGTCGAACTCCGCCCAGAATTCACCTACGGGCTGACTGAGCCCCTTGTAGCTCAGGAA
>JBEBGK010000347.1:0-4912 GCA_040081515.1 Chthoniobacteraceae bacterium | reverse complement strand
GTCGAGCACGCCCGCGACCATTCCGCTGCCGATGAGCGATTCCATCGTGCGTCCACCGGTGCCTGTGGCGTGAAAGACGAGCACCTCGTAGCCCGCGGTCTCGACGAGCGACTTTGCGCGCTGCACGCAGTCTGTCGTGTTGCCGAACATGCTCGCCACGACGACGGGCCTGTCCTCCGCCTTTGGAATCTGCGCCTCCACCATGCCGCAGATCGCTCCCGCGGCCCGCGTGAGGATCGCGCGGGAGATGCGGTTGATTCCCGCGACATCGACGATCGCGGGGAACATCACGATGTCCTTCACGCCGACGTATTGCGCGGTGTTGCCGCTGGCGAGGGTGGAGACCATGAGCTTTGGAAAACCGAGCGGCAGCGCGCGCATTCCCGCGGTCGCGATCGCCGTCCCGCCGCCGCCGCCGAGTGAGATCACGCCGTCGATTTTTCCCTCTGCCTGCAAGCTCGCGAGAACGGCCGCCGCCGCCGCCGCCATCGCCGCGACGCATTCGCCCCGGTCGTGCCGTGCGACGAGCGCCGGGAGATCGAGCCCGGCGATCCGCGCGACTTCCTCGCGGCTGATATCCGGTTTCAGTCGTGGCGCCTGATCGGAGCCGACATCGATGACGAGCGTCCGGTGCCCGCGGGCGCGAATCTGCGCCGCGACGAATCCGTGTTCGTCGCCCTTCGTGTCCATGGTGCCGAGCAGCGCGATGGTGGCCATTGGGTTGATGCGCCGAGGGAAGCGGAAGACGATGCGTCAACGCAAGGTTTTCGCTCGGCCGAAAACCCCCACTGGTCGCGCATCAGCGCCAGCGGCCGTAACCGAATCCGAAAGCGCGCCCGCCGTACGGCCCCCACGGTCCGCAGTACGGCGCCCCATAATAGGGTGAGTAGAACGGCGAGTAGAACGGGTCGTTCCAGTATCCAAAGGAGTAGCTGTATGCCCGCGGCGCGTAGAGAAAACCGACGAACCGGTTGCTCGCGCGGACGGTGGCGCTGATCACCGATGGCCTCACACCGGCGGAGCGCATGGCCGCGATGTCGTTCTTCTGCACGACGTAATTCACCCCGACCTGCTCGATGTGCCGGATGACCATCGCGTCATCCACCCGGCGCCTGCGCAGCTCGATGATATCCTCGGGGCTCAGGATGCCGCGACCGGACATTTTGCGGAAGGTCTCCGGGGCGACCCCGGCGGTGCGCACGGCGGCAATCTGTTCCTTGGTGTGGATGGCGCAACCGGCGAGGAGAACGCCGGCGGTCAGGAGGAGGACGACACGAAGGGCTGGCTGCATGGGCGAAACTCGCACCGCGGAGCGCCACGGGCAAGTGCATGTGTGCTCACTGCCGCTCGTACTCGCCCTTCTGCACCCGCTTCCACACCTTGAAACCCGCGCGCTTCGCATCGCTCACCGAGAGCGGCTTCGTTTTCTTCGGTGTATTCACGGTGGAGATGATCCGGCGCACGGGCTTCTTGCAAAGCGGGCACGACTTGCAGGGTTCGCGGCTGAGCGGCTGGTTGAGTTCGAAAGTTCCGCCGCAGGTCCGGCATTCGCCCTCGCAGAGTTCGTAAACGTAGATCGGCACTTCGCGGTGTCTGGTGTTTCGTTACTTCGCGGCGGCCGAGAGGAGATCGGCGACCACCTTTTCCGTCAGCTCGTGGCCGCCCAGAAATGGAAACCCCTCCCAGCGCACGACGCCCTTCGGATCGACGAGGATCACGTGCGGGATGCCGGTCACGGCGAGCGCCTTCTTCATCCGCGCCTGCGTGTCCATCGCGCTGAAGTAATCGATCTTCGGCGTGGCCATCTTCCGGATCATGTCCTCCTTTTCATCCGAGACGCCGATGACCACCAGCCGGTCGCCGAACTTGCGATGAAAGGCGTTCAGTTCCGGGATCGCCTTGCGGCACGGGCCGCACCACGTCGCCCAGAAATCGATCAGCATCCATTTGCCCTCGCGTTTCGGTTCTTCGCCCAGCCATTTCTCCACCACGAATGCGGGCGCGCTCGTGCCGATGACGCTCTTTGCCCAGAGCTTCTTGTCCTCCGCACGGGCGGCGACGGCGAGGGCGACGATGGCGAGGAGGAAGTGGACCGCCCTTTTCATGAGCCCTTGGTAATCCATCGCCGCGCCGCACGCAAGCCGGGGGAACTTTCCCCGATTACCGGGGTTGCAGTGGGCTGAAAGCGCTGTTCAATCCCTGAAACCCTCGAACGCATGAATACACCAGCATCCCGGTACAAGCTCATCGCAGGAATCGGCTGGGTCGCCACGGCGGCGCTTGCATTCTCCTTCGGCCGCCTCACTTCGCCTTCGGAAACCCAGCCCGAGAAGCCCGCCAAATCAGCTGGCGCGTCCCCGGGCGCGGATCGCGCCGGGACTGAGACGATGTCGGCCGAGGAGGTGGCCGCGCTGCGCAAAGGGCAGTTCACGAAAGAGGACCGGCCGACCACCGTCGCCGGCCTCACGCACGGGCAGCCGCTGGACAAATGGCTGAAGAAGCTGCTCTCCCAGGAGGACAGCATCGTGCGGATGACCGGCATGGTGAGCCTGATCGAGCTGCTAAACGACCCCGCCGACCTGAAGGCGGCGCTCGAGGCGATCAATCTGCGCGGCGATCGTGGATTCGGTCGCGGCGCGCGTTTCACCGAGTACAGCATGGTCCTGGAAAAATGGGCGCAACTCGACCCGAAGGGCGCGCTTGCCTACACCGAGGGCAAGAGCCGCGAGGAGCGCTGGCTCGGCACCAGCACCGTCTTGCGCACATGGACCCGCACCGACCCCGCCGCGGCGATCGCGTGGGCAAAGGCCGCCGGCGCGGAGGCCGGGGCCGAGGGCGATCCGAACGGAAATGGCGGCGGATTCGGCGACCGCGGCCCGAGCGCGCTCTCGACCGTCATCTCCCAGCTCGCCCACAGCGATCTCGACCGCGCGCTCACGGTCGCGGCAGGCGAGCAGTTCGACCGGCGCAGCCGGGCGGTGGATACGATCGCATCCGAACTCCTCGCCCAGCGCGGACCCGACGTGGCGCGCAAGCTCGTGGACGACATGCCGGCCGGCTCGCTCCGGGACGGTCTCGTCGCGCAGCTCGCCGGTCCCCTCGCGGCGAAGGACGGACCCGGCACGGCGGCATGGGTCCTTTCCATGCCGGCGAGCGACAGCCGCTCCCGCGCGCTCGCGGAGACGATCGACGAGTGGTCGAAGAAAGATGTCACCGCTGCGGGCACTTTCCTCGCGAAGCTGCCGCCGAGTCCGGAATTCGATCGCAGCCGTGAGGAATACGCGGACAACGTGGCGCGCAAGGATCCCGCGGGAGCCATGGCGTGGGCCACGGCGATCACCGAGGAGGATCGCCGCCTCCGCACCATCTCGGAGGTCGCCCAGACGTGGAAGCGCCAGGACGAGCCGGGGCTTCAGGCATGGGTGGCGCAGAGCCCGCTCTCCGATGCGCAGAAGCAGCGGATCCTCGCGCCGCGCCCGTCCGGTGGTTTCGGCGGCCCCGGCTTCGGACCCGGCGGCCCCGGTCGCGGTCCGGGGAATTGATCCGCCCTGCCCGGGCACGGCCCGCGTCAGAGAATCTCCACGGCCTGCGGGTTCATCGACCACAGCGCCTCGGCATATTTCACGCCGCAGGCGGCTCCACGATAGCGGGCGATGTTCGCCTTCGCGGTCTGCGAGGCGTCGGGTTCCTCCGCATTGTACGGCTTGTTCCGCACGAATGCCATGAGCCGGCCGAGCCATTCCATCGCCGACGGCCAGGTCTCGGTGACGTTCACAAACGTGTTTGGCTCGAACCCGATGGTGTGCCCGGGGCCGTTGTCGTAGCAGTAGATCTGCCGCGGCACTTTCGCCTTCGGCTCATCGAGGGTCGACCCGGCCTGGCGCAGCGCGATTTTGCTCAAGGCGGATGCCGCCTCGTGGTCCGGGTGCCGGTCGTGATGCCACAGCATGAATGCCACGTCGGGCGCGACGTCGGCCACCACCCGGGCCACGGCTTTCTTCGTCGTGTTGTTCACCTCGATACGGCCCGAGGCGAAGTCCAGGAAGCGCATCTCGATCCCGTGGAAGTGCGCGAGGTCCCTGCTCGTCTGGAGCAGTTCGCGCTCGCGTCCCTTCGCAGGCTGCCAGTTCGTGTAATCGCCGATCAGCGACAGGATCACCACGCGGTAATCCTTGCGGACCGCATCGAGCAGGATGCCCGGGATGCCGAACACGCAGTCATCGTAGTGGGCGCCGATGGCGAGGAGCGTCTTGGCCATGGGGAAAGGCTAGGGGAACGGCGGGGATTGCCCAGCGAATTTCAGTCGAACCACTCGTCCTCGGGATCGAATGCGGGCACGACGAAATTGAGCACCTTCAGTTTCCCCACGGCGCGATGCCGGCAGCCCGGACGGATCGTGACCGCCGTCAGCGGTTTCACCGGGATGCGTTCGCCATCGAGTTCCAGCCAGCCCTCGCCTTCGAGGATGACGTACGTCTCCGTGAGCCGCTTGTGATAGTGCGTCCGCGCATCCTCGGAGATCTCCACGAGATGCGCGCTGAGCGGCGAATTCTCCAGCCCGGCAAATGCGCGCCGCGAAGTACCGCAAGGGCAGGGGACACCGGGAATCGCGTCGAGCTGGGCCGTGGCGTATCGTTGCATGGATTCCAGATGAGCCAGGGATCCCGCGATGAAAAGTCCGAACTTGGGCGCGGGCTTGTATTGCGCGGCGAGTCCTCCTTATCTCTCGCCGCATGACCCCCGAGACGAAGCCGCTCTACAACGCCCGCAATCCCTACCAGGCGCGTTGCACCAGGAACTTCAGCCTCTGCGGGCCGGGCTCGGACAAGGACACGCGGCACGTCGAAATCTCGCTCGCCGGATCGGGCCTCATCTACGAGCCGGGCGACGCCCTCGCGGTGAAGCCGGTGAA
>JBEBGK010000346.1:0-4913 GCA_040081515.1 Chthoniobacteraceae bacterium | reverse complement strand
CGCCAGCAGGCGCGGCACATCGCCGCGCCGCAGCCGCGCCTCGCGTTCGACGCCTTGACGGGACAATAGGCCCACGGCCGCTGCACCGGCATACAGCAAGGCCGCCGTACTGAAGGCGCCGAGGCCGACGCCGAACTGCTGCACCAGCGGCGTGCTGATGCCAAACAGCGCCGCCGCCAGCAAGGCCAGCAGGCCACCGCGCAGCGCGGGCAGGGTTGCGGACATGCGCGCCGCTTACTTGACCGTGAAGCGCACCGTGATCGCCTTCTTGGCCGGCGTGGTGAGCGCGGCAACCACTTTCGCGCCCGCGGCCAGCTTCACGCCCTTGGCCTCGAGCTTGTCGCCGGCGACGACAAGTTCGGCTTCGGACTTCTCAGCGCCGTGGAGCACGGTCAGCTTGCCGCTCATGCCGCGGAACTTTGCGCGGGCGCGCGAGGCACCTTGGCGTAGAGGCGGTGGAAATTCGCGGTCGTTACAGCGGCGATCTCGGTGTCGGATACACCTTTCACGCGCGCCAGCGCCGCAGCCGTGTGGATGACGTAGGCGGGTTCGTTGCGCTTCCGCGAGCGGCGAAGCTATTGGGTCTTCAGCTTCCCGGCGCCATTGGCGATGTACTCCTCGCGCGTGACGATGCCGTCCTTGTTGGTGTCCATCATCTCGAACCGTCCCGCGGCGGCGACGGCATCGGACTGATTGGCGGTGTAATAGTCGCGCGTGAGCTTGCCGGTCATGGCCTTGTCGAGCCGGTCGAACTTCGCCGCGCGCTCGGCAGCAGCGGGGTCGAGCGCCTCGCCCGGTTTCGCGGGTGGCGCGGTGGTGGGCTTCGCCGGTTCAGCGGTCTTCTTCTTCTTATCTTTGTTCGCGTGGCGACCGGTGCCGTCGCCGCTGTCGGGGATGCCGCCAGCGGGATTCAGCTTTGCGAGCACGGCGGTGAGGCGGGCGCGCGCGGCTTTGCTCGCATCCGTGTCGGCGGAGGCGGGGACGAGCGTCTCGGTGAAGGGCGCGCCGCTCATATCGAAGAGTTCGCCCTTCTCGTTCAGCTTCCAGCCGGCTTCGCGGACATACCACATGGATGCGAGTTGATTGAAGATCCACTGGCGCTTGGGGCCCGGCTGACCGAGCAGTAGCGGGGCGAAGCTGTGGCCGTCGAAGATGGTTCCCGCGGGCAGCTTGCCGCCGGCGAGTGCGGCGAAGGTGGGAATGAAGTCGGTGGAATCAATCAGGTCGGCGGAGACTTGGCCGGATGGGACCTTGCCGGGCCAATTCGCGATCGTCGGGACGAGGCCGCCGCATTCGAGCATGGAGCCTTTCATGCCGGAAAGGTTGCGTCCGCCGATGGTGGAGAGCGGGTTCTGGCCTTTGCCGGTGCCGTTGTCGCCCATGAAAATGATGAGCGTGTTGTCGCGCAGTTTCAGTGCTTCGAGTTCGGCGACGAGTTTGCCGACGAGCTTGTCCATGTAGAGGATATTGTCGCCGAAGAGGTCCTTGCTGTCCGGCGCGCTGTCTGGCGTGCGCACGATGTTGCCGTGCACGTGGACCATCGAGTAGTAGAGGAAGAAGGGCTTGGTCTGGTTTGCCCGGAGGAATCTCGTGATTCGGTCGTGCATGAGGTCCGGCATGTATTCCTTGTCGCCTAGCTTCAACTCCTTGCCGTTCACCCGATAGGCCTCGGCCTTGCCGGCCTTCTTGTTCCAGTAAACGCCGCTGCCATTGAAGCGCAGGTAGTCATCGAAACCCGCCGCGTCGGGATCGCCGGGGAGCTGACCCCATTTTCCGATGAAGGACGTGGCATAGCCGGCGGACTTGAAGACACGCCCCAACTGCAGTTCCGAATTCGGCATGACCATGCACGCGTCCTGATTCGACGAGCCATTCCGGAACGCGTAGCGCCCCGTGATGATGAGCGCGCGCGAAGGCCCGCACAGCGCGCCGGTGAACGACTGCGTGAAGCGCGTGCCGGTGGCCGCGAGCTTGTCGATGTGCGGCGACTTGTAGTGGTCCGAGCCGTAGCAACCGACGTTTCCGATGCCGAGGTCGTCGGCGAGGATGTAGATGATGTTGGGCTTGGACGGCGTCGCGGCGAGTGCCTCCGTGACTGCAGGACCGAATGCAGAAATCAGAAGCGCCAGGAGGATGCGTGTTTTCATGGTGGTGGGGTTGAACGTGCGAGTTCGTGAAAGCTTGGGGTTCGCATCATGCTTGATTCGAGTTCGATTGCCAGTGGCCAAGTGGACAACACCCCGGAATCTCTGTGTCCCTCGCGCCTCTGTGGTCCAGTCCCATCCCCGTTCCCACGCCAATTTTTCCGTGTGCCTCAAATCCGTTCCGCGATCGCTGCCGCCAGGGCATCGGCGGCGGGCAAAGTGGCTTCGGCATTAGCCGAATCGTGACGCAACCGATGCGGCTGAAGCCGCAGCCACTTTGCTCCCGCCGCCGGGATGTGCGAAGTTGTTCCAGAAACCCGTCGCATGGCGTTGTGGCCCGGCTACGTTTCGCTTCGCATGCACCGCTTCAGGACTCCCCTCGCACTCGCCACCGCGCTGATGCTCGCTGCTTCCACGTTTGCGCAGACGCCCGAAATTCCGAAGGCAACGGAGAATGGCGGACCGGCGAGTGCTGGTGCTGCCATCGAGCAGAATCCGGATTTCAGTGCGGTGGTTCAGCGGTTCGAAAACGACTTCGGGGTCGCGATCAAACTGGCGCGCGGTGATGAGGCCGTGACGGCCAAGAGCTATGACGTGACCACCATGAAGGCGGAGCACGTGGAGAACGCGCTCTCGGTGCTCGCTTGGGTGGAAGCGGAGTTGAGGCGCTACCCGGCGGGATTCTTGAAGAAGCATGGCGCGAAGAATCTCGTCCTCGCGAATGCATATGTCTCCAAGGCGGCCAAAGCAGCGAACAGCACCACGCCGGCTTACTCGCCGACGTTCATCGCGGAGCGGGCGGGCGATTCGATCCTCGTGACGGTGCCGGGCACCATGACTCCGACGATCGAAGCCCTCGGCAGGGGCTACCTCCATTACACGCTCTTCTCCTACCTGCTCGCGGACGTGAAGTCGCCGGATTCACCCATCGCATTGGCGAATTGGAAGACGCTGGAGTCGGTTGATTCGACTCGCGAAACGGAGAGCGACAAAAGGATCACCAAGGCGAGCAATGGGAGGGAGGGGCTTTACAAGATGCTGTGGGAGCCGTTCGAGTTTGGCGAACTGACCACGCTCGCGAAGAGCGACGCCAAGCTGAAGCAGCGAATCGAAATCGTGCAGTCCCATCTGCGCACGCTCGACCCGCGGTTTGACGAGGCCTTTTGGAAAACCCTCGCGATCATTCCCGAGCATCAGCGGACCATTTGCCTGAACGACCCCATCGACCCGCACAGCACGGACCAGATCAAGGCCGACGCCGAGATCCAAAACGACATCCGCACGCTGGAGAAACAATGGGGCTTCAAGGTGCTCTGGGAACCCGGCTCGCCCGTGCCGCCCATGCCTGCGAAAGTGCGGCTGGAATACTCCTATTTCACCGACAAAAAACTGCATGAGTTCAAGGAGTTCATCCGCATGGTGCGCGAGGAGCTGGAGATTTATCCCGAGCAGATCACGAAGCGGCTCCACGTGAAGAATCTCTACATCCTGAATGACTTCACCTTTCGCGGCTCCGGCGTGGCGGGGCAGGGCATGAGCTGGTTGCCGCAGGTGTCGTTCGCCTATGGATGCCGCACCTTCGATCCTGCCAAGACGACATCGCGGGATTTCTATCGGCGGACCATTCACCACGAAGTGCTGCACCTGATCGACAAGGAGTTCTCCAAGGAAGGCGGGCCCATCTTCGGAACGAACTGGGACAGCCTCAACGAAAAGGGATTCGCCTATAAGATAGGCCGGCTCAATGCACTGACTGGCAACGCGCCTGGTAGCCCGAATGCTCCCAACCAAACGACGTTCTACAAGGACAACACGAAGTGGCAGGGCTTCGCCGAACCCTACGGCATGAACATTGCCACCGACGACCGGGCCACGCTTTTCGGCCGCATGATGACGGCGCATGTCGCCGACGAAGGACGCGGCGACCAGCCGTTCCTGGGCAAGCTGGAAACCGACAAAATCCTCAAAGCCAAATTCGATCGCATGATCGAGTTCTTCCAGTTCCTCAAGCGCGACCTGTCCATTGCCACGCCGAACCCTTTCTACTCCAAGCTCGAAGGCATCCTCCCTCCGCGGAAGGGCAATTAGAGCGGTTCAACTGAAGCTGTAGCCGAACTCGTAAGAGTGCGGGCACACCGGCTCCCGGGAACAGTGCCCGCGTTTTCACGAACGCGGCTACGACACTTCTCGAACCGCTCCAGCGGCACCGGGGCGCGGCGAAATTCAACCACTAACCGTGTATCCATTCGCTCGGCAGTCGATTGAAAGTCTGCGGTCATGCGCGAATGATTACTTCCCCTTCCCCCACAGCTTCGCGAACTTCTCCGGCACGTAGAAGTCGTCCTTTCCCGTCGCTGAAAAAGCCGTGCGCTCGATGGTCGCGTCGCGCACGCGCTGGCGGCACACGTTGAAGTGCCAGGGGAGCAAATCCTTGGGCTGGGCTCCATCGATGCCTTTGAGCGGGTCGATCATGCGGGAGCCTTCGCCGGTGATGGGGAGGCGCATTTCGATGCTCCATTGCTGGTCGCCGCGATGCACGGCGAACTGCGCGCCGGAGGTCCACTGCACGCCTTTGCCGTCCTTGCCGTGGTCGCTTTCCAACACGGTGCCGGCGGGATTGATGGCGATCTCGTAGGGGCTATTGGATGCGGCATATCTTCCAACGCTGCTGCTAGCCCAAGTTCCGCAGCTCGCGGGCCATTGTGGCGCGGTCATCAGAGGAGCCGCGTTGTTCAGGCGTCGGTTTTCTGCACTACATTTTCCGCAGCG
>JBEBGK010000345.1:0-4923 GCA_040081515.1 Chthoniobacteraceae bacterium | reverse complement strand
GACCGTCGTGGACGGCGTGTCGATCCCGGCCGGCCATTTCCGGGAGAGGATGAGCGCGGCCACGACCGCGTATCCCGCGCCGAACAGGACGAGGGTGAGGCGCATGCCCGCAAGCCTCTCCATGCCGCTCGCCGCGAGGCCGGAGAACGGCAGCACCGCGAGGAAGCTGAGCGACGCGACCGCGGACACCCGGCCGCGAATGGCGTCCGGCGAACGCTCCTGGATGAGCTGGTTGCCGATGCCGAACAGGAAGTTCAGCCCCAGCGTGAGGAGTGCGAATCCGCATCCTGCGGCCGCGAATCCCTGCGCCGCCGCGAGCAGCAGCATCGCGAGCACACTGAGGACCGCGCCGAGACGCAGGAACACGATCCGGTGATGCGACGGAATCACGAGCAGCGCCACGGATGCGCTCAGCGCTCCGATGCCGGAGAGCGACATGAGCCAGCCGACTTGCGAGGGCGAGAGGTGCAGCGTCCGCTTTCCGTACCACGTCAGCATCACGATCACGAACGGCGAACAGAAAAAGGTATTGGCCGCGGTGATGAGGATGACGCGGAACGTCGGCGCATCCGAGCGCACATGCCGCCAGCCCTCGATGAAACCGGTGCGCCGGAGTTTTTCCTCCGCCTCCGTGCCGCGAGGGCGGGGGGCGATCGTGCAGAGGATGATGAGGGGGCAGATGTAGCTCAGCGCATTCGCATAGAATGCCGACGCCGTGCCGAGCCATGCCACCGACAGGCCCGCGAGCGCCGGACCGATGATGCGGGCCGCGTGAAAGACCGAGCGATCCAGCGCGACCGCCTTCGCGATCTTTTCCCGCGGCACGAGCTCCGGCAGCAGGGCGGAATACGCGGGCCCTTCGAATGCATGGGTCACGCCCATCAACAGGCCCACGGTGGCGAGATGCCAGAGCATCAGCACCTGCGCCTGCACCATCCAGCCGACCGCCGTGGCGAGGAGCGCCTGGACCAGGATGACGACGAAAAGGATGCGGCGCCGATCGAGCCGGTCCGCCGCGTTGCCTCCCCACGGGCCGAGCAGGGGAATGATCAGCAGCGTGACAAAGCTCACCAGCGCCTGCTCGAAGGAAGTGCTGGCGTGCTGCTCGACGACGAGTTGCTGCGCCTGCGTCTGCATCCACGCGCCGACCATGGAGATGAATTCCGCCACCATGAACCACGCGAACACTCCGGTGCGACGGCTGTCGCGGCGAATGGGGACGGTGTTGGGCGCTGGTTCGGACACGGGAGAGCGGAGCAAACCCGCAGGCGTCCTGCGAGGCAAGTGCGCTACTCCCGCCAAATTCCGGTCCACGCTCGTGCATGCCATCCAGCGGGTCGCCTGGGCTCGTTCTTGAGCCAGCCGGCGCTTTCGCGAGGTGCCTGTTTGGGTGTGATTCAAACCGAGTCCACAGGGCAGACGGGAGGCGAACGTGGCACAGTGCTTCCAGCCTGTGGGGCCAGCGGGCGTCCCGCCCGCTGTGTTTGCGAATGCAAATCAAGCTGCGGGCAGGATGCCCGCCAGCCCCACAGGCGGGACGCACTGTGCCACGATCTCGCGGCGCCAGCCGGCGCTTTCGCGAGGTGCCTGTTTTCATGCGAGAGAACGCGATTGCCTGCGCGGCGGAATGCCTTTAATCTACGCGACCCTTTTCCAATCCGTCCTATGCGCCGTACCTTCGCCATCATTTGTTTCCTCATCGGGATCACCTCCGCCCCCCTCAGCGTTCGGGCCCAGGGAATTGATTCAGCCCAGCAGGAATTTGTGGATGCATTCCTCGGCGTGCGAAAAGGCGAGGATCAGGAGAGGGCGGGGGACTTGAAAGGCGCGCTGGCGACTTTCCGCTCGGCGGCGGGCAAGCTGGCGAAGATCAAGCAGGAGGCGCCAAGCTGGCAGACGGATTTGGTGGATTTCCGATTGAAGCGGACGATGGAGTCGGTCGATCGCATTCAGACGAAGATGGGAGGCGTAGCCCCCGCGGGTGGTGCGAATGACGTGGGATTGCTGCCTCCGCTTCCGCTGGAGGATCCCTTGAAAGGCGAAGCCCTCGCACCTGCCCCGGCTCCCGCCCCGCGCGCGGGTTCGAAGAGTCCACCGGTCGGCGCGGGACAGGATCCGCTGGACGTGGTGAAGCAGCGAATCGCGGACCTCGAGGCACGGCTCTCGGAGGCGAATGAGAAGCTGAAGGAGGAACAGCAGAAGAACACCGCGCTTTCGAGCGAGATCGGCGAGGCGATGTCGGCCCGGAAAAAGGCGGAGGATGCGAGGAAGAAGGCGCAGGATCTGGCCGAGGTGTTCCAAAAGAGTGTCCTCGATTTGAAGAACAAGGGCGACGCGAACGGCGAGCGGGTGAAGGAACTCGAGGCGAAGCTGGCGGTGGTCAACCGTACGACGGTGGACACGCAGGCGGAGCTCGCGGCAGCGGAGGAGCGCATCAGCCAGTTGATCGGGCGTTCGCGGGCGATGGCGGAGAAGGCGAGCGAGGCGGCGGCGCTGCCCGCACAGGTGAAGAAGCTCCAGGAAAAGCTGGACGAGGAGAAGAAGGCGGGCGCGACGCTCGTCGAAGCGGGACGGAAGCGCGAGGAGGGATTGAAGGCGCAGATCGTGGTGCTCACCAAGGAGCGCGGGGATTCCACCGCGATGAAGGAGCAGCTCAAGGATTTGCAGGCGAAGCTGGATGTGGAACAGAAGACCACGGCGGCCGAGGCCGCGAAGGCCCGGAAGCGCGAGGAGGATCTGCAGGGGCAGATCGCCTCGCTCACGAAGGAGCGCAACGACGCACGGCAGGAACTCGCCCGCCTGAAGGATCTGAACAAGCAGACGGACAAGCTGATGGCGGACAATGCGACGCTCCTGAAAAAGCTCGGCGAGGCGGAGAAGCAGATCCTCGCTTTCAAGGCCGATCCCGCCACGGGTGACTCCGACGTCGCCTCGCTGAGACGGAAGGTGACCGACGCCGCGAAGGCGCTGACCGCCTCGAACGATAGGAACACTTCGCTGCAGTCCGAAATCGGCGAGCTTCAGAAGAAGGTCGGCGACTACTCGAAGCAGATCGCGCAGTTCAAGGCGGACAAGACCGCAAGCGCCGAGGAACGGCGGAAGATGGAGGACGAAAACAAGCTCCTGCAGGGAATCGTGATGCGTGTGCTCCAGGAGGATGCGAACCGGGCGCAGAGGAAGAAGATGGTGCAGAACGAAATCGGGCGGCTGCAGATCGATTCGGAGGTTCTTCTTCAGCAGATCAACTATCTCACCCAGCCGGTCGTGAAACTCTCGGCCGCCGAGCGGAAGCTTTTCAAGAAGCCGGTGTTCGACGTGCAGGACCCGAACACGCTGGTCGCCGTGAAGACGGACGCCTTGCCGGAGTCCGCAGCGCCCAAGACCGAGCCGCCCGCGGCACCCGCGAAACCTCCGGTGACGGAGAAGCCCGCCACGGACCCGAAGACGCCGCCGCTGCCGGTGAAAACCCCGGCCGAACCGGCCAAACCGGACACGAAGCCTGTCGAGATGGCAAAGCTCGACAAGCCGCCGGCCGAGGTGAAGCCGAAGTCGCCCGATGACCTGCCGGGCAAGACGCCCGCGGAGGAGAAATCCACCAGCGGCGTGCCGTCGCCCGGCGTCGGTTCACTCTCGAATGCGAAGCTCTCGGCGGAAGTGAAGCCGTTCGCGGAACAGGCGAAGCAGGCTTTCGAGCGGGAGAAGTTCACCGACGCGGAGAAGCTCTATGACAAGGCGCTCCAACTCGCGCCGAACAACGTGTACCTGCTTTCGAACCGGGCCGTGGTCCAATTCCGGATGGGCAAGTTCAAGCAGGCGGAGGAAGGCTTCAAGAAGGCGCTCTCCGTCGCGCCGGAGGATGCATTCTGCTGGTCCACGATCGGCATCGTGTACTACAGCGAGGCCAAATACGACGAAGCGGTGAACGCGCTCACGAAGTCGCTCGCCATCAATCCCCGGAATGCGACGGCGCACAATTACCTCGGCATCACCGCTGCGCAGAAGGGCTGGCTCGAGGCGGCGCAGAAGGAACTGGAGACCGCCATCCAGCTCGATCCGAAGTACGCCGATGCGTGGTTCAACCTCGCGGTGACGCAGACGCTGAAGCAGCCGCCGAACAAGGAGGAGGCCGCCAAGGCCTATAAGAAGGCGGTCGAACTCGGCGCGGAGAAGGATCCCGCGATGGAAGGCATGCTGAAGTAAGGGATGCCTGCCGCCCGGCGCTCAGCCGGCTTTCAGGAAGTAACCCCGCTGTTTTTCCGTGATCGGACGGCCGAGCCGTTCCAGCACGAGGAGCATGTCCTCCCACACCTTGCGCTTCTCGGTGAGGGACTGGTTTCGCAGCAGGTAGGACGGGTGGAACGTGGGCATCACGGGGATGCGCTGGAATTCCTGCCATGTCCCGCGGAGTTTCCCGATGGGTGATTCGAGCTTGAGCAGCCCATCGACCGCGGTCGCGCCGAGCGCGACGATGAGGCGCGGCTGGATGATTTCGACCTGCTGCAGGAGGTAGGGCTTACATGTCGCCATCTCGGCGGCGGTCGGCTTGCGATTGCCGCTCTCGCCGGCCGGCATGTCGGGGCGGCACTTGAGGATGTTTGCGATGTACACATCCGCGCGGCGGAAGCCCATCGTCTCGATGATCTTCGTCAACAACTGCCCGGCCTTGCCGACGAACGGCTCGCCGACGAGGTCTTCGTCGGCGCCGGGTGCCTCGCCGATGAACATCAGTTCCGCCTCCGGATTGCCGGTACCGAAGACGACCTGCGTGCGCGATTTCACGAGATGCGGGCAGAGGGTGCAGGCAAGCACCGGCGTCCGGAGCGCGGCGAGTCGCGAGGCCTTCGAGCCGTCGTTGACCTGCGGGGCGCGCGGCAATTCGATCTTTTCGGTTTTCGCGAAGACAGCAGTCCCCATGTCCGGCCC
>JBEBGK010000344.1:0-4925 GCA_040081515.1 Chthoniobacteraceae bacterium | reverse complement strand
TTCGCGATGGGCGCTGCCCGCCGCGATTGCCGTCGCCGTCGGCGGCTGGTTCCTTTTCATCCGCGGAAACGTGGTGGCCCCGCCCAAACTCGGGTCGAACTTCCTCGCCGAGGTGAAACGCGCCCTCAACGAAGGGCGTCCGGTATTCGTGGATTTCACGGCGGACTGGTGCCTGAACTGCAAGACCTTCGAGAAACTGGTCATCAACACGCAGCCCGTGCAGGACGCGTTCAAGGCGAAGAACGTCCTCTTCGTAAAGGCCGACTACACCGCAGAGCCGCCCGACATCGCCGCAGCGCTGAAGAAGGCCGGTCGCGCCGGCGTACCGCTCTACGTCCTTTTCCGGAAGCGCGGCGACTACTGGCTCGCCGACGGCCTGACACAATCCGGCCTGCTCGAGCAACTGAACGCGCTGTAAAGGCAAAAGCGGCCTCCGCTTCCGCCGCGGCGCCACTGAAGTTCGTGTCCAAACCGGGGCAAAACGTGCTATGTAAAAGCAGCCCGGTGCTTTCCTTCAGACTGGGCCGAAACGCCAGCCAACATCATGAGTATCCGCACCCACGTCGCCACCGGTTTCCTCACTGTCATCGCCGCTCCGCTCTGGGCGGCAGTGACCGCGGAACCCACCCAAAAGCAGCTCGATTTCTTCGAGAGCAAGATCCGCCCGATCCTCGCGGACCACTGCTACAAGTGCCACTCGATCGAGGCAGGCAAGGCGAAGGGCGAACTCACGCTCGATACGAAGGGCGGCTGGGAAAAAGGCGGTGAAACCGGCAAGGCCATCGTCCCCGGGACGCCGGAGAAATCCCTCCTCTACACCGCGCTCACCTACAAGGACGACCTGCGGATGCCGCCGACGAGCAGCGGCGGAAAACTCAGCGAGCAGCAGATCGCCGACATCGCCGAATGGATCAAGATGGGCGCCCCCGATCCGCGCAAGGAGGCGAAGAAGGCCGGCGGAAAGCTGAGCGGCCTCACGGATTCCGCGCGTTCGCACTGGGCCTACCAGCCGGTCACCAATCCCAAGGTGCCGGTAAACAAGAACCAGCAATGGTGCCGCACGCCGATCGATTGCTTCATCCTCCAGAAACTCGAGTCGAAGGCGATGCTCCCCTCGCCCGATGCGGATCGGGAAACGCTGCTGCGCCGGGTGAGCTACGACCTCACCGGGCTGCCGCCCACTTTCGCCGAAGTCACGGCATTTGAAAACGACACGGCTCCCAACGCATTCGAGAAAGTCGTGGACCGCCTGCTTGCATCGCCCGCCTATGGCGAGCGCTGGGCTCGGCACTGGCTCGATACTGCCCGCTACTCCGACACGATCGGCGGCGACCGCAACGCGGCCCGGACGACGGAATATCGCTACCCGGACGCGTGGACCTACCGCGACTACGTCATCCGCTCGCTGAACGAGGACAAACCCTACACCGACTTCATCACCGAGCAGCTCGCCGCGGACAAAATTCCCGGCATTCACCCGAACGATCCCCGCCTTGCGGCGCTCGGCTTCCTCACCGTCGGCGAGCGCTTCAAGAACGTGAACGACATCATCAACGACCGCATCGACGTCGTCAGCAAGGGCTTCCTCGCCCTCACGGTCGCGTGCGCCCGGTGCCACGATCACATGTTCGACCCGATCCCGACGAAGGATTACTACGCGCTGCACGGGGTCTTCACGAGCATCACCGAGCCCGATCAGAAACCGCTCCTCGGGACGAAGGTCACGCCCGCGCAGCGGGAGGATTACCAGAGCAAATACAACGCGCTACTGGCCGAGCTTCGGAATCGTTACCTCGACGCGACCGGGTACTATCTCGATGAAATCCAGCGCGCGCCCGCGGCATACATCCGGGCCGCGATGCTGGCGGGCGGCAAGAAGGATCAGGCGACGCTCATCGAGCGCAACGAACTGATCAAGAAGCACAATCTCGACGAGCAGTTCGTGGGGTATTTCACCAAGGGCATGCAGCGGAACCCCGCCGTCTGGGGGCCCTTGCTTTCCTTCCGGAGCGGCGGCACCGCCAAGTTCAAAAAGATGACGGTGGCCGGCGCGAACGCGGCTGCGGCCAAACTCGAGGCAAAGCTCGGCAAGGAGGCCGGGGAAAAGGCCGCAATGCTCGCGAAGACCTTCGCCAGCCGCCTGAAGAGCGGAGCGAATCCGTACGTGGAGAAGGCGTTCACGGAGAAACAGCCGAAGAACCTCGACGAGGCAATTGAGGTTTATGCACAACTTTTCGCCAGCGTTGCGCCAAAGGCGAAGGGCTTCATCCCTGCGATGAAGGCTGCCAGCTCGCAGACCGTCCCCGGATACGAGGACCCGGCGCTGGTGGATCTACTGCGCGGTCCGTTCGAAGTGGCACCTGCGCCCCTGATCGATCTGGAGTGGGCCGAAAGCGCGCAGAAAGGCTGGCCAAATAAGATGCTCGGCCGCGCGCGGCTCAACTACGGCGAAATCAATCTCCTCGAGACTTCACACCCGGGCGCCCCGGCGCACGCGATGGTCGTGCAGGACAAGGGTCGCCCGGTGAATTCGGCGGTCTTCATCCGCGGCCAGTCCGAGGTGAAAGGGGAAATCGTCCCGCGCGGCTTCCTCGAGATTCTCAGCCCCGGCCACAAGCCCGTGGAGTTCTCGCAGGGCAGCGGACGCTACGAACTGGCGAAGTGCATCGCCGACCGCCAGAACCCGCTGACCGCTCGGGTGCTCGTCAATCGCGTCTGGCTGCATCACTTCGGCGAAGGCTTCGTCCGGACACCTGACGATCTCGGCGTGATGGCGGAAAAACCGACGCACCCCGAATTGATCGACTACCTCGCGAACTGGTTCATGGACTCCGGCTGGAGCTTGAAGAAGCTCCACAAGTTCATCGTGATGTCACGGGTCTATCAGGTGAGCAGCCACACGCGGCCGGAGTACGAGATCGTCGATCCGGAGAACCGCATGCTCTGGCGCGCCAACGTGCGACGCCTGGATTTCGAGGCGATGCGCGACAGCCTGCTCGTTTACAGCGGGGACCTCGAGCGCAGGCCCGGCGGCAAACCGATCAATCTGACCGAGGAACCGTACAGCTTCCGCCGCTCGGTCTATGGCTACGTGGATCGTGGAAATCTCCCGGAGCTGATGGCGCATTTCGACTTCAGCGATCCCGACATGCCGAACTCGAAGCGCGCCACCTCGCTCGTGCCGCAGCAGGCGCTCTTCTTCATGAACAGCCCGATGGCCGTCGATGTCGCACGCAAGATCCTGACGCGACCCGAGGTGGTCCGCCAGCCCGGCGATCTCTACCGCATCAACGCGATCTACCGCGTCATCTTCCAGCGCATGCCGAACCCGCGCGAAGTACGGATGACGCTCGCATTCGTCGAGATGGAGAACAAATTGCAGACGGAGACCGCCGCGGATGCGGGCAGCCTCGTCAACGCATCGGCCAGCGATACGGCTTCCAAGACGGGGAAGACGAAGAAGCCGGGCGCCAAGAAGAAAAACGACAGCAACTTTGGCGCGATCCAGAACGAGGGCACAGGCGTCGTCCGTTCGGTTCTTTCGCCCTGGGAAACATTCGTCCAGGCCCTGCTCTTCTCGAACGAGGCGGCATACGTGAACTGACGCCCGCCCCGACGGGCACCAGTCCGGCCCGTGCGCGGCGTTGACGGGATGCACCGCGATCCCATACAGCGCACGCGTGCGAAATTCATCTCCGGCCCAGGACGTGGCTGCCGAACCGAACCGTGCGCGGCTGTGGCCCGCGCCAGTGATCCTCGCGCTCGGCGCGATCGCATTCCTCATCGTCCGCGCGCGGAAGGAGTGGCCCTACGAACAGGCCCGCATCCTCGCCATGCTCGGCGTCTTCGTCTCCGTGGTCCTGCTGCTGCTCGTGTGGTGGATGTTTTTCTCGCGCGTCCGGTGGCGTGCCCGGTTCATCGGCCTCGCGTTTGCCATGCTGCCGCTCGCGCTTTTCCGGCATCGCGGAATGACGGGCGATTTCATTCCCATCTTCGAATTTCGTTTCGCGCAGAAACCAAGGCCGCTCGCGGCACCGGCAGCGGGGACCACCGCGACGGCAGGCGCTGATTTTCCGCAACTCTTCGGACCGACCCGCGACTGCCGGCTCGAAGGCCCCGCACTCGATCCCGACTGGAAGAACCGTCCGCCGCAGGTCATCTGGCGGCAGCCGGTGGGCGCCGCGTGGTCAGGATTCGCGATCGCGGGCGGGCGCGGCGTCACGATGGAGCAGCACGGGAGCGAGGAGTGGGTGACCTGCTACGATCTCGCGACCGGGAAATTCCTTTGGAAAAGCGGCAACCCCGGCCGCTACGACACCGCCATCGCCGGCGAGGGACCGCGCGCCACGCCCACGATCTCCGACGGACGCGTCTTCACCCTCGGCGCGACTGGAACCCTGCGCTGCATCGATCTCGATTCCGGCAAGGAACGGTGGTCGCGCGACATCGCGGCCGATTCCGGCGCGAAAATTCCCGATTTCGGCTTTGCGAGTTCGCCGTTGATTCACGCGGACACGGTGATCGTCAGCGCCGGCGGCACCGCGGGAAAATCGCTGCTTGCCTACGGCTTGGAGGACGGAAAGCCGGTGTGGACCGCGGGCAGCCGCCCGGTCAACTACAGCTCGCCCTTTCTCCTCACGCTCGCGGGCCGGCAGCAGATCGTGATGTTCAACTCCGAGGCAATCACCGCGCATGATCCCGCCACCGGCGCGGTGCTCTGGGAGCACGCGTGGGGAAAAGGCATGCCTCATGTGTCGCGGCCGATCCCGACAGGCGACAGGCGGATTCTTTTTTCCAGCGGTTACGGGGTCGGCAGCGCATTGGTCGAGCTCACTTCCGGCGTCGATGGCACGCTCACGACAAACGAAGTCTGGAAGACGATCCGCTTCCAGGCAAAGTTCTCCAACCCTGTCGAGAAGGACGGG
>JBEBGK010000343.1:0-4925 GCA_040081515.1 Chthoniobacteraceae bacterium | reverse complement strand
GCCCAGATCACGCCGCCCTGCCGCGACGAAACCGGATGCGATCAATTCATCGATCATGGTATCGGTGAGCACGATGACATCGACCGGCGCGCCGGCCATGCCACCGACGAATATGTCTATGTCCGGCGCGACCGGGCGCTGCGCGACGTGTCCGCCGCGTTCCTGCTGGACATGAGCGCCTCGACGGGTTATCCGATTCCGGACACCAATCCGCCCCCGCCGGAGCCCGAGCCGGCCGATTACCCGATGCATCTCTATGACAGCAGCGACGATCCGCTCAAGCCGGCTCCGCCCTCGGGAATTGCCGCGCCATCGGCTTCCGGCGTCGTCTCGAAACCCACTTCTCCGAAAAAAGAAACCGCCCGGATCACCCTGCCGTCCGATGCTCCAAAGACCGGAGGGCCAGCCCTGCCAAAGGCAACCGTCAAAATGCAACAGACCCAACCCCTCTCCAAAGGTCCGCAGTCCGCGATCCGCCCGAGCCCGGTGACCACCGTCACCACTGCGGTCCAGGCCCCCGGCGGCTCCTCCGGCGCGCCTGACACGCTCACCACCGTCTTGGGCGTCCTGGCCCTGCTGGGCACGATCGGCGCGCTCGTGTTTGCATTCCTCGTCTTCAGCGCGGCGAAGCTGCCCGACTGGGTGCAGTAGCCGCAGTCCCGCAATCCTTTCATCAACATGGCCAGCCAGAATGTCATCAACCTCTCGGATGCGAATTTCGACACCGAGATCGCGAATTCAAAAATCCCCATGCTCGTGGATTTCTGGGCGCCATGGTGCGGCCCGTGTGTCCAGCTCTCGCCGGTGATCGACGAGATTGCCAACGAACGCGCCGGCAAGGCCAGGGTCGCAAAGGTGAACGTGGACGAAAGCCCGGCCACCGCCGGCAAATTCCGCATCAATTCGATTCCCGCTCTCGTTTTCTTCAAGGGCGGCCAGCCCGTCGGGCAGTTGGTGGGGCGTCAGCCCAAGTCGGAGATCCTCGCGAAGCTCGACGCGCTCTCGTAGTCGCGCCGGCTCAGGGCTGCGAATCGCGCATCCCGCCGAGCGTCGCCGCGCACTTGCCGAATTTCGCCTCGAGGTCCCGCACCGTGGCCAGCGACGGTTCGACGGTTTTTTTCTGTGCCGTGCAGAACGCCTCGAGCGGCTGGAAGATCTGCTCCAGCTCCAAGTAGAAACGCCTGACCGCGTGGCGCAGGTGATCCTCGATTGCCTGCACCATGGATTCCCGCTTTTCGTTCATCTGCCTGCGATACTCGGTGATGATCTTCCTGCGCCGCGCCACCGCGAGCGCCGTGCCGGTCAGTGCGCTCAGGCCGGCGATCGTGCCGGTGATGTCGAGAATGGTCGCCTTCGTGAGCGCCGCCGCGACCACCGCGCCGATGCCGCCCGCCGCGAACACACTTGCCGGCACGCGCAGCCACAGCGCGGTCTCCGAAAACACCCGCTGCATCTGCCGCTGGAATTCCTCGCCTTCCGTCCGCTCGATCAGCGCGAGTTCGAGCCGGTCGAGCAGCTCCTTCCGCTGCCGGGCAAAGTCGGGCAGCAACGGCACCGACTGATCGGAGAAACTGCGCTGCAGGAGTTCGTGCACCTGCTTCCAGACGCTTTTCAGATCGGCTTCGATCAGTTCCAGCGCCTCGCGCACGAGCGTCGTCAGCGTGTCCCGCTGGCGCTTCTCGAGTTCCGCCTGGAAGAAGTTCTCCCAGCCGCCGCCGCCAAAGACCAGCTTCAGCGTCCCGAGGAAGGTCAGCTTTTCACAGAGCAATTCCTCGCCCCGCTTCTGCGTGCGCTCCGCGGTCTGCGCGATCGTCCACAGCACGCCGCCGATCTGCCGGAAGCTCTGCTCCCTGCGCTCCTCGAGCACGGCCCGCAGTTTCGCGAGCTTCTTCATGTCCGCGTTCACCACTTCCACCGCCTTGGAGACCTGCTGCTCGAAATCGCTCAGGATCACCTGCGCGCTCCGGCAGACGCTCCGCAGCTTGTCCGTGCGCGCCGTCCCGCCCGTGATGCTTGCCGCGATGTGATCCTCCAGCGCGTCGAACCCGCTCTCGTGCCAGAGCGCCGCCTGCGTCGCGGGATCGGTCGAATGTTTCGCCTCCCACGCCTGCTTTGCGGAAACCGCGAAGACCGGACACCGCTCCCCGATCTTCTGCAACATCGTCTGCTCGAGGTGCGCGAGGATTGTGTTCACCTCCGCGGGTGAGCGGAGATCGCGCTGCTGGACGACAAAGATCACCTTCTTCAGCCATTTCCGATGAAGATGTTGCAGGAACTGCCACGCCGACGCGCCCCAAGGGTTCGTGACGGAGAAAACGCAGAGGCACAGGTCTGCGAGCGGCAGGAACTGCAGCGTGATCGCCTCGTGCTCGGGGACGATCGTGTTCGTCCCCGGCGTGTCCACGATGTTGAAGTCATGCAGCACCGGCGATCGGCGGTAGCACTCGGTCAGTTGCGGGGAGACCGGCACGTCGCGTTCCTCGTCCGCGTGCTTGAAGACGTAGATCTTGTCCGTGGTGGGCAGCACATCGACCTTGCAAAACTCGCGGCCGAAAAGCGCATTCAACAGCGATGACTTCCCGGCCTTCACTTCGCCGACCACCACGAATAGGAACGGTTCGCGCAGGCTCGTGCCCAGTTCGTTCAGGGTGCGTGTGACTTCCCCCTTCGCGTGCAGATCGTGCGCCAGCGTGCTCAGCGCGAACAACGCCGTGCCCAGGTCCGCCCGGGTCTGGAAAAAGGATTCGCTGAGCATCGGCTACGGCCGCGGTGCGGCGCCTTGGGACGACCCAGGCGCCACGTGGGCCGGTTGCGGCTGCTTTTGCAGATCCTCGAGGGTCACCGCCGCGCCAGCCGCCTCCGCCCCAGTCGCAGTGGGCGCCGGTTTGCCTTTCGTCGCAACGGCGGGCTCGCGGTGCATGTTCAGCAGCGCCGTCGCCGTCACGAATTTGAATCCCTTCGCCAGCAGCCCGTCGAGCGTGCCCGGCATCGCGTCCACGGTCGTCTTATGGATGTCGTGGCAGAGGATGATCGATCCCTGTCGCGTCTCACTCACAATGATGCTCTGCGTCTTCGCCGGGCTGCGATGTTTCCAGTCGAGGCTGTCCACGTCCCAGAGGACCGTCTTGTAGCCCCACGTCGCGTGCGCCCACGCGCGCTGCCGCACGGTGAAAGCGCCGTATGGAGGACGCAGCAGCGTCGGCGTCACGCCCGTGGTCTGCAGGATCACATTGTGGGTGCGGCCAATCTGATCCCGCACGGTTGCCTCGTTCATGTTCGTCAGCAACGGATGACTCCACGAATGATTCGCGATCTCGTGGCCCTCGGTCGTGATCTGCTTCGCGATCTCGGGGTTCTGGGCCACGCACTGGCCGACGCAGAAGAACGTGGCCTTGATGCCGCGCTCCTTGAGCATCTTGAGAAGCCGCGGCGTCTGCGAGTCGTGCGGGCCGTCGTCGAAGGTGATCGCAATGTAAGGGCCATCGACGTGGCACTGGGCGAATGTGATCCGTGGCTGGCCTTTCGCAGGTTCGCCGGCGGGTGTCACCTGTTGGCCGTAGCCTGCGGGCGCATCGGGCTTCGAAGGTTTATCCGCGGCACAGGCCGTGAGACCGATCCCGAAAACGAGGAGCAGGAAAGAGCGAAGCATTGCTGCGGGACAGGAAAGGCCACCCCGCGCCATTCCGCAAGCCTGCAACTGCCGGCCTCGCGTTACGCCTTTGACCGGAGAAAAGGGCGCGCGAACATCCACAGGACTGGCGGGACCGCGATGCTCAGGCCGATCGCGAGCCCGGGATTCTCCCGGCCCGTCGCGCCGATCGCGGCATAGACGAAACCCATCGGGATTGAGCCGCAGGCGAGCGCCACCGTGAAGACCCGGGCCGGCATCCGCGTCAGGCCTGCGAGACAGGAGATCAGCTCCGGCAGCACCGGCATCCAGCGCGACACCGCGACCAGCCACGGACCGCTTCGTTGAAACAGCGATTCATGATCCGCCATCTGCCTTTCGCCCGCGAGTTTCACCGCGACGCCGCGGCCGAAACACCGGCACAGCCAATAGCCGGCCATGCCCGCCGCGAACGAACCGGCGGCGCTGACGATCCCGCCGATCAGCGTGCCGTAAAGAAAGCCGGCCGCGGACATCACCGCCGTCGCCGGGAGCGGCAGCAGCAGATCGGAAATCAGGAGTCCGACCACCGCGAGCCAGCCCCATACGCCGCGCGCGCGAATCCACTGGAGCGCGGCGTCCCCGGTGAACCAACCCATGAAGTCATCACCCCAGATGAAAAACGGGACGCACAGCGCGACGGCGAGAAAAAACGAGGTGACGAGCAGGCGCATGAGTCAGCGAGGGAGTTCAGCGGCGATGACGTGACATCGCAAGGCCGGCAGCGGTCCCGGGGAAAATCACCGCGTCTGCTGGCGGTGGAGAAAATCGGCCACGGCCTGGCCGAGCTGCCGGCCCACGGTGAGGTAGCCGTCCGTCGTGCTTGCCGGCGTGTTCCACGACGTCTCGAGGCAGGCCGCCATCGTGTGCGGGTTGCCATGCTCGTTCACCCACTGGCCGCTGATCTGGCGCCAGAGCGGATGGTAATTCGGCCCGGTCACGCGCGGCTTTTCATCGAGCGCGAGCGGCCCGGTGATGCGCATTTTTGCGGCAGCCAGGAAAGCCGTGCGGTTTGCGAGCGCAGGCTCCGGGAGAAGTTCCGGAGGCCCGACGAAGAAGAATGGCCGCAGGTCGTCCGGGGCGGGATTGTGCAAATCGAGGAACACATCGAGCCGGCCCGCCGCGGCGAGTTCACGCAGGCGCTGCTGGGCGGCGGCGACCTCGGGATAGACGGGTGTGTCGTCCCAGTCGCGGTTGTGATCACGCGGCTTCGCCTCCTTCCCGCCGTTGCCCGTCGCTACATTGTCCACGTCCATCA
>JBEBGK010000342.1:0-4929 GCA_040081515.1 Chthoniobacteraceae bacterium | reverse complement strand
ACCGGGCGACGTCCTTCTCCGCGACGAGCGAAGTCCCCGATCCGTGCAGGAGAAAATCGCACCCGGCAAACGCAGCGTTCAGTTGCTCCGGCCCCTTGACGATCTCCACCTTCGGAAAACGCGCGTGGAGCATTTCGTCCACGCCATTGTCCACCTTGCTCGGCCACAGGCTCACCTCGACGCCGGGCAGATGCTTCTCGAGCAAAGCGAGAACGCCCGGAGTGTGCGCGATGTCGCCGATGTTCACCGTCTGCCACGAGGAGCGGAGCAGGATGCGCCGCGTGCGGCCCGCCGCGGTGAGCGTGGCGGCGGTCGCGGCAAGCGTGGTGCCGACAAAACTTCTTCGCGTGACTGGTCGCATGGGGGAAGCGAACATCAAGACGCGGGAAAGCGGAAGCCTCAACCGCGACGTCCGCTCACACCGTGCGACTCACTTCGCCGCCGGACCGCAGGAACTCCGCTCGATCAACTCGACGCCGACGACCACCCTCGCCGCGGTCTCCGGAATGCCCTCCCGGACCTGACGCTCGGCCTCCTTGACGGCCGCCGCACCCAATTCGCCTGCGGGTATCACCACCGTCGTCAACGGCACGCTCGTAGCAGGCGTGCCGGGATGGTCCACGAAGGCCAAGACGCTGAGTTGCCCAGGGATGGAAATCCCGCGCGCCTGCGCCCGTGCCATAACGCCCGTGGCCGACGCTTCGCTCAGGCAGATGACGGCCGTGGGCGCGGAATCCCGGGCGAGCAGGGACTCCAGCGCGGCGACACCGGCATCGAACGAAAGATCGCCGTGGAAGACATCCTGCGCATCGATCTGCAATCCCAATTCATGCGCGACATGCCCGATGGCGTTGTCGATTTCCGACATCCGCGGCTCGGGGCTGCCGAAGGGATCCCCGACGATTCCAATGTGACTATGCCCATGGCGGACGAGCAACCGCAGGGAGAGGCTCGCCGCTTCCGGGAAATCCGCCACGACGCTCGTCGTCCCGGGAATCGGCGAGGAGTGGCCGAGCAGGATGGCCGGAAGGCGGCGATCGTGGACGACCTCGCAAATCGATGCATTGGCGCGACCCATGCAGATGATCTTGGAAACGATGCCGTGCTTGATCGGCGTGGGCAATTCCTCCACGCCATAAACGCGCGCCTCCTCGTAGAGAATCACCGAGATGGTGGCCGGCTTCCGCGTCGTGTTTGCAATCACCGCCTCAGTCACGCGCGCGAGGAACGGATTTGCCAGGCCGCCGGGAATGGTGTTCGGAACCAGCACGCACGTATCACCCAGTTCCGGATAGATGCGCACGATGGCACGCAGGTCGTTCGGGATATAACCCATCTCCCGGCACGCCTTCACGACCCGATCGCGGGTCTTCTGGCTGACGCGGATGCCGTAATCCCGATCATTCAGCAGCGAGGAAATCGCACCCTGCGACACACCCACTGAGCGCGCCACCGCAGCCATCGTCATCGCCTTGGGTAATTCCTTGGCACCTCGGCGGGAGCGAATCACCTCCGAGCCGCTCCTCCCGGGCTCCGAAGGCAGTCCCTCGCTCTTATTGCTCATGGTTGAGAGCGAAGTCCTGATACTCAACCTTTGCAAGATAAAACTGTTAACCGCAGCGAAACCACCCCTCGAAGCGCCCCGACACCGCAGAATGCCCTGCAATTTGAACCCTACCCGGCGGGCAAGACGAGCTTCACCAGTCGGGCGATGCCCTCACGGGCAAAATCGCTCGCGGGATAAATTTTTTGCGCCTTCAGGTAATGCGCGAGGCTGGAGCCATACTGCTCCCGCTTTTCGAGATCCTCGGCATTGCGGACCGCCTTTACAAACTCGCTCGCGCGGGTGGTCATGTCCGCCCGCTGCTGGTTGAGCCTCGGATCATCGGGGAACTCCGCCCACGCACGCTCGAGGCTTTCCCATGCACCGGCGTAGTTCGCCTGGCGCGCCATCTCCTCCGCCCGAAGCAGAGAGCCCTCGATGGACTCGACGCTCTTCATCACCTTCTCGAGCGCCTCGCGCCGCTCGGGGTTCACGGCGACGGCGGCGATGAAGCGGATCTTGTCGTTCCAGATCTGCCGGTAATTGCGCTGGCTCAGGAGCTGATCGAACTCGAGCAGCGCCTTCTGCATCACGTCGCCCTGTTTGTTTAGCTGCGCGAAGACCTCCTTGAACTCCGGATTCCCCGGCCAGATCGTCGCGGCGTCCGTCAGCGCCTTTTCCAGGCCGGCCTGATCGTTGTTGAGCGCCGCCTGCTTTGCCTTCGCGAGCCTGCCCGCCGCGGCGACCCGTGCCCCCTCGATGGCAGCCGTCGGCTTGGAATCATCGAAATCATTGGCCACCTTCTTCAGATCCTTCACGAGCTGCTCGGCGCGAGCGTAGTCCTTCACGTCGATCGCCGAGATGAGCTGGTAGCTCTTCTGCGCGAACTCGAGGCACTGCCGCTTCTTCTCGCGCTGCACCAACCGCACCTCCGGCATGTATTCACCGGTGACGAATACCTCCTGCAGGCGCATCGTCGCGCCCTGCATCTCGTTTTTCCCGAGCAGAAACTCGAACGCCTTCACGCCCTCACGCACGTCGCGGAGCATCTCATTCGCCATCGAGTCGATGATGCTCACCGTCGGCGGCATCCCGGTACTTTTCGCAAAAAGATCCGTCGCGTCCTTGCCGAGATTCAGCTTCGTGTCGCCATCGGTGAAGAGCGCCCGGTAAAAGCGCGTGGCCATCAGCACATGCTGGAAGCGCCGCTGGAGGAAGAACTGCACCATCATCGCCTGGAACTCGACCTTTGCCTGCAGTTCGGAGAGTTCCTTTTTCACCTGGTTCGCCTTGATCGTCGCCAGGCTCTCCGCCAGCCGGCGCGTGTATCCCGCGGTCTGCGTGTCCGTCTGATTCGCGGGATTCACCGTCGCTGTCGTGGCATTGCCCCGCCCTTGGGCGTTACCTCCCCGGGTGGGCTGCGCGGGCCTCGTCAGCGGCTTGTCCGCATTCACGACGCCGATGTTCCATTCAAGTTTCCGCGCGGCCTCCTCGAGCGCGTCGTTCGCGTTCGCAAGCCGGGCCTGGTTCCGCTGCGACTGCCAGACGGAATACACGGCATCCGCGAGCGAATTGCAGAGGCGCGCATCGATGTCGTAACGCCCCGCAAACGGCAGCAGCCGGAAGGCCGCGTCCACGTTCTGGACCGACGCCTGGCCGGGCGCGAGCAGCAGCAGGACGCGATCGATGATCTGCCGGTACTCGACGTCCTCCTTCGTCGATGCCTCGGGCGCGTTCAGATACTTCTCGAAGCGCGCCTGAAAAATCCGGTTGTTCGTGACGTTCCAATTCCTGCCGTTGAACGTCATCACCTCCGAGCCGGGATCGAGCACGGGGATCTCCTGGCCGAAAGGCGACGCCTGGGCCGGCTTGCCGCCGCCCGGCGCAGCCGGTGCAGTCTGGCCGATCGGGGCCGGCGCCGCCGGCGGCGCGCCTCCCGGTACGACCGCATCCGGCACCTGTGCAAGCGCAGGGCCGAGGCCGATGAAGATTGCCGCGGAAATCCGCAGGGAGGTCTGGGTGGACATATTCAGGAATCTGCCGGGAGAATAACCGCACCGCGCGCCGATGCAACGCCCGCGCAGCCAGCTACGCCTTCTTCACGTCGAGCGCCTTCAGGATGCCCTTGTCACCGACCTCGACCTTGAACAGGAGCCGCTGCCCCTTCTGCACATTGATGTCCCTCAGCTCCGGAGGGACGATGATGCTCACCGGTTCGCCGTTCACCTCCACGGAAATCAGCCGCGTGTTGTTGGAAAAGCCGAGTTGTTCGCCGACCAACGCATCAATCTTATACACATTTCCGCGCAACGAATTCGAATTCTGCAGGTAATCCGCCGCGGGAAACGGCGCCAGCGTGCGAAATGGATCCGTCACCGTCCCTTTCAACGCCCAGCCGCCCGCAATCGCACCCACCACCACGACGGCGACGATTGCAAACCACGCGGGATTGACGGATGAACTGGCTCTGCGGCCCATGTGCGAACGCTAGGAAACGCGCCACCCATTGGCAAAAGGTTTCGCGATTCGCCCGATCCTCGACACTCGCGAATCTTTGCGTAAACTGACCACGTGCGCGAACCGGAATCCACTTCGCAGAATCTCGCGGGCAACTTCCTCATAGCCCATCCCTCCCTCGTCGAGCCAAACTTCGCGAGGACGGTCCTGATCCTGCCCGATCATTCCACCTCGGATGGCAGCTTCGGGCTGATTCTCAACCGTCCCACCGGCAAGCTCGTCGGCGACTTGCTCTCGAACAAACCGCTCGGCCGGCTCTCGCGCGTGCCCGTCCTCCACGGCGGTCCCGTGAGCACCGGACAGCTCATCTTCGCCGCCTTCCGCTGGCACCCCCGCACCCAGCTCCTCGAATGCCGCCACCACGTCCCGCTCGAGGAGGCGGAACGTCTCGCCGCCGCGCAGCATCACACCGTGCGGGGATTCGTCGGCTGCGCCGGCTGGTCCGCCGGCCAGCTCGAGGGCGAACTCGCACAGAGCACCTGGCTGGTCCGCAAGGCCGACCAGGAAAACGTCCTCGAGGTCGAGCGCGCTCCGCGCATCTGGCGGGAACTCACCGGCACCTTCGGCCCGTGGTTCAGGATGGTCGCCGACGCGCCCGACGATCCTTCCATGAACTAGACCGGCGTGCTCCCTGCCATCCGCGAATTCGGCGCACCCGACGGGCGTCCCCTGCTATTCATCCACGGCTGGCCGGGCAGCAGCCGGCAGGGAGTGCTCCTCGACGCGGCGGCAAAAAAGGACGGCTTCCGCGTGCTCTCGCCCGACCGGCCGGGGATCGGCGAATCGCCTCTCGCACCCGGTCGCCGGCTGTCCGACTGGCCGCCACTCGTCCGCGGGATCGCCGCGCAATTCCACTGCCGGCGCCTCGC
>JBEBGK010000341.1:0-4948 GCA_040081515.1 Chthoniobacteraceae bacterium | reverse complement strand
ATCATGAGTAATGACACGACACGGAGATTTGTTTCCAAGAAAGATGCGCGGCGCGAAAATCAGGGCGCATTGGCCCGCAGTTCGGAGCGCGGCTGTGGGCGAAGCTCCACCCGCAGCAGCGTCGGCATTGAAAAGGCCTTTGGAAGAACCGGAGGCGCTCTCCGTGTTCTGCGTTGCTGCGGCTGGTCCTGCGGACACAGCCGCGCTCCACGCGAGAATCAGCCCGCAGAGCGCGATAGTCAGCCTGGCCCGCGTGCCACCGGTTTGACCCTTCAGCGTGATGCTGACTGAGGATCCGGCACCGCGCCCGATTGCGCGCAGACCGCCGAAGCAGTCTCGCAGGCTTTGCGCAAAATGACTTCTCGCGCATCGCCTCGCAGAAGCCCGAGCACGAGCGCCGCCGTGAATGAGTCTCCGGCGCCGACGGTGTCCACAACCTTCGTCGGAATGCCCGGCTGATCGACGGAATCCTCTGCGGAAACCAGGAGCGCGCCCTTCGCGCCGCGTGTCATCACCACGAGATCGAGCGCGAAGCGGTTGAGCAAGGCGCGCAGAGTCGTTGTCGGATTCGCGTCCAACGCGACGTCGCAGGCGGCGGCGACTTCGGCCAGTTCGTCGTCGCTGAGCTTCAGCACACTCGCTTGCGCGATGCAGTCGCGGATGAGCGCCGGATCGTAGAACGGCTTGCGCAGATTCACATCGAGCACGCGCAGGATGCCGCGTGCCTTCGCCAACCCGAGCGCCCGCCGGATCGTCGTGCGGGACTTCTCCCCGCGCTGCCCGAGCGTGCCGAAGTAAATCGCGTCCAGTTCCGCAATGCGCGTCTCTAGTGTGTCCGTCCACGCGAGGCGATCCCACGCGGAGCCGGTGTGAATTTCAAACGTCGGCTTCCCCGCCGCATCGACGCTCACGCCTACGCTGCCGGTGGGTGCATCCGCGATGCGTTGAACCAAGGACGTATCGATCCCGAAGCCATGAAGAATCGTGAGCGCTTCATCCCCGCGTGCGTCGTTGCCGACTGCGCTGAGCATCGACACCTCACCGCCGAGGATCGCCGCATGGCAGGCGAAGTTCGCCGGCGCGCCGCCGAAGCGCGCGCCTTCAGGAAAAAGGTCCCACAGCACTTCGCCGCAGGAGAGAATCCTGGATGCACACGTCTGCATGGCCGCTCGCTATTCCTTCTTCTCAGGCTGCTGTTCGAGCACCGGCTTTGCGTCTCCCTGGATGGCGGCGACTCGCCCGGCGAGGCGCTTCGTCTCGTCCGCGCTGTTGTAGATGGCAAAGTCGATCGTGGCGCTGTGGCTTGCACCGGGTGCGAGCTTCGGTACGCGCCCGAGTTTGCGTTCGATGCGCCGGTTGTTCGGAAAGTTCGTGCCCGGCTCCAGGCCCGTGACGTAACCCTCACCCACGGCGTTCGTGTTCTTCCACAGCGAGACAAACGGCAATTCCTTCACCGAGAAACTCATCGAAACGGCGCGATCGCGCGCCTTGTTTTGCAAGGCGAGCAGCGTCCGGCCGTCTTTGTCGGCGAGCGGGCGGATGCAATAAACCTGCTCGATGAACCCAGCCGTGGGTCCGGCGTAGCGCGCGTAGTTTTCCACGTCTTTCGCAGCGTGATCGTTGAACGGCGTGACGCTCGCCACAGGCGCGAGAAACGTGGAGCCTTCCTCCAGCAGCGGGCGTCCGTAGTTTGCGTGGTAGATGATTTCAAACTCCTGCGCCTCCGCGCCGCGGTTCGTGATCGTGTCCGCAATCCGGAAGGTGTTCGCGCCGGGTTCGGTGGAGATTTCCGTCTGCAGTTCCAGCTTCGGGCCGTAGAACATCCGCTCATCCACGCGTCCACGGATGCGGATGCGATGCGGCGGGTCGCGGTCCACGAGCACTTCGACTTCGCTCGCGGGAATGTTCCCGATTTTCCCGTGGAGCGTGAGGTCCATCGTCGCCTCGTCGCCGACATTGTTGATGAATTTGTCTGTGCCCGGATGTCCGTTGCTCTCGAGCCCGCAGCGCACCATCCATTCATTGAACCCCTCGAGCCAGCCGAGCCCGCCGCGGCTTTGCAGATTGATGTGTCTCGGATGCACCACTTCCTTCACCGGCGATTCCCAGCCGAGCCGCACATCGCCCATCGTGACGGACAGAACGCCCATCCCCCGCGTCGGAATCACGGTGAATTGCAGCACGCCATTGTCCACGACGATCAGCTCCACACCCTCCTGCCTGCCACCATGCAGCGTGCTCTTTTTCACCGACCAGCCGGACTTCGAAGAAGCCACATCCTTGCTCGTGATGGTGGCCTCGTCCACGCGCACGTTGTCTCGCGCACTGATGAGTATCTTGCGGAAGGGTTCCGCCGCGATTGCGGCAGCGGAGCAGGCGGTGAGCGTGACGAGCAGAGGGAGTGCTTTCATGGGGATTGGCGTGGCGGGCGGAGTCTCCTCATCCGCCCGCCGATCTGCAATCCCGGGAAGACGCGTTCGGATCGGTTCCAAAGTTCTCCGTGCAAGCAACCTGCGGCGAAAAATCCCGCTAAGGATACGAAGTCTCTGGATTTGTCCTTATGAACAACCCGTTAAACAACCCGATCTTCACCATGGATCTCTCTCAACATCGCCCCAGCATGGATGACCTTTGCGTCACCCGCCGCCAATTCCTCAACCGCTTCGGCATGGGCTTCGGAGCCCTCAGCCTCGCGAGCCTGCTGGGTGAAACCGCGCACGCTGCGGCCAGCCTCTCGCCGCTTGACCCGAAGGCACCCCATTTTCCGGGCAAGGCCAAGCGCGTCATTCACATCTTCACACAAGGCGGACCTTCGCACATCGACACATGGGATCCGAAGCCGGGAATGGCAAAATACGCCGGTCAGGACGTGTCTCTCATCGGAGGAATGCCACTGCCGCCGGTGTTCAATTTCAGCAAGTCCGGCAAGAGCGGCGTGGAAGTGAGCGAGATCTTCCCGCGCATCGGCGAGAGCATCGATGACATCGCGGTGATTCGCTCGATGACGACGGATATTCCCTCGCATGAGTTCGCGACGTTGATGATGAACACGGGCTCCGGCCGGCTCGTGAAGCCCTCGATGGGTTCGTGGGCGCTTTACGGCCTGGGCACGGTCAACCAGAACCTCCCCGGCTTCATCGCCCTCGGCGGCGGGCTCGGCGGCGCGTCGAACTGGCGCTCGGCATTCCTGCCCGGCGCGTTCCAAGGGACGCTCGTAAGCAGCGTGAGCGCCCCGGCGGAAAAGATCATCGAGAACATCAAGAGCCACTACGCCTCGCTCGAACAGCAGCGCAAGCAGCTCGATCTGCTCAAGAGCCTGAACGATCTGCATGCCGACCGCCTCAAGCGCGAATCGGTGCTCGATGCGCGCATCCAGTCCTTCGAGCTCGCGTTCAAGATGCAGACCGAGGCAACCGATGTCTTCGATGTGACCAAGGAACCGGAGAGCATCCGCGCGATGTACGGCGACAGCGAAATCGCGCGTCGCATGCTCATCGCCCGCCGCCTCGTGGAAAATGGCGTGCGTTTTGTGCAGGTATGGGCCGGCGGGTGGGACCATCACACCGACGTGAAGGGCAACCTCCGCAAGCAGGCCGAGTCCGTGGACCAGCCGATCGGCGCACTCCTGAAGGATCTCAAGCAGCGCGACATGCTCAAGGACACGCTCGTCGTGTGGGGCGGCGAATTCGGCCGCACTCCACGCCACGACAAGGGCGCGCGTGGCGAACCCGGACGCGACCATCACCACAAGGCATTTTGCTCGTGGATGGCCGGCGGCGGCGTCAAGGGCGGCCAGGCGTACGGCGCGACCGACGAGTTCGGCTACGACGTGGTCGATAACAAGGTCCACGTCCACGACCTGCATGCGACGATCCTGCACCTCATGGGCTTCGATCACGAGAAACTGACGTATCGCTACAATGGCCGCGATTTCCGCCTCACGGATGTTTATGGCAATGTCGTGAAGGACCTCGTCGCCTAAGTTCACAAAAAATCATGAGCACCACCACGAAACACGTGTGTGTCGCCACCGTGGTGGCGGCGTTCGTCGTTCCATTCTACGCGGGCGCGGCGGCCCCTTCGGACCTCGCGCAGCTGGATTTCTTCGAAAAGAAGATCCGCCCCGTCCTCGTCGAGAACTGCTACGAGTGCCACAGCGCCGGCGCGAAAAAACTGAAGGGCGGCCTGATGCTGGACACGGCCGAGGGTCTCCTCACCGGCGGCGACAGCGGCCCGGCGATCGTCCCCGGCAAGCCGGCGAAAAGCCTGCTCATCGAGTCCATGCGGCACGAGACGAAGGACGAGGATCTCTTCATGCCGCCAAAGAAGGACAAGCTTGCGGATGAGGTGATCGCGGATTTCGAGAAGTGGGTGAAAATGGGCGCGCCCGATCCGCGTGACGGCAAGGCGACCCGCAAGCTCGCGTGGGACGAGAACACCGCGAAGAGCCACTGGGCCTTCCAGAAGATCTCGAAACCGCCCGTGCCGAAGGTGGCGGACGCAAAGAAATTCATCCAGAGCCCGATCGACAGCTTCGTCCTCGCGAAACTCACGGAGAAAAAACTCCAGCCGTCGCCGAAGGCTGACAAGCAGACGCTGATCCGCCGCGTCACCTACGATCTGACCGGCCTCCCTCCCTCGCAGGAGGAAGTGGACGCCTTCCTCGGGGACAAGTCGCCGAATGCCTACGAGAAGGTGGTCGATCGCCTCCTCGCTTCACCGCGCTATGGCGAGCGCTGGGCCCGGCATTGGCTCGACATCGCGCGCTACGCCGACACAAGCGGCGACCGCCAGGGCGGCGCGAGGCGCAACCCGATCTATCCCCACGCCTGGACCTACCGCGATTACGTGATCGACGCGATGAACAAGGACGTTCCATACGATCAATTCATCCTCGAGCAGATCGCCGCGGACCGCCTCCCGGAATCGAAGACCGACAAGTCCAAGC
>JBEBGK010000340.1:0-4952 GCA_040081515.1 Chthoniobacteraceae bacterium | reverse complement strand
AATGCAGACCGGACCATGTTCCTTGTGACGAAATACAACAGTTCGACGTGGTGGGCCGGAGTCGCCTATGGAACCGTGGCGAACAACGCGTCCTTCGGGCTCAATGTGAAGAACCCGACCGGGGAGTTGGTCCTGCACGGCTACGGCGGGGGGAATGATCTGGTCTCGACGACGCCCGGCATCGGCGCCGGGTGGATGGTGCAGTCTGCGCTGCTGAACGGTGGCACGGCGACGCATTACAAGGATGGAGTGCAGATCGGGCAGTGGGCGCACGCGTACGATACAGGGCTCACGAAGATGGTGATCGGGGCGGAGATCGGGAACCTCGGCTTTGTGGGCATGGATGTCGGCGCGCTGCTCATTTACGACCGGGCGTTGAGCGCTGGCGAACTTGCGAGCGTGCAGGGTTACCTGCAGGCAAAGTATTTCCAGACGGCGCCGAATACCCCGCCGGTGGTGGCGATCACCGCGCCTGCCAGCGGAACAAATTTCACGAACGGCACGGCAATCACATTCACGGGCACCGCGAGCGACACGCAGCAGGGGAACATGAATGCCGCGATCAACTGGAGTTCGAGCATCAACGGGGCACTCGGGGTAGGGGCGTCGATTTCCGTCAGCAGTCTGTCGGTGGGTGCGCATACGATCACCGCATCGGTGACCGACAGCGGCGGGCTGACGGGTTCCGCGAGCATCACGGTGAACATCATCGCGTCGTCGAATACCGCCCCGGTGGTGACGATCACGGCACCGGCAAGCGGCTCGAGCTATGCGAGCGGGACGGCGGTCACGTTTACCGGGACGGCAAATGATACGCAGCAGGGGAACATGAACGCAGCGATCAACTGGACTTCGAGCATCAACGGGGCGCTCGGGACCGGTGCGTCGATCTCCGTGAGCAGCCTGTCGATTGGGACGCATACGATCACGGCTTCGGTGACCGACAGCGGTGGCCTGACGGGTTCGGCGAGCGTCCTGGTGACGATCGGAACGGGAGGATCCGGTGGACTGATCACCTCGGGTCTGGTGGTACAGTTGGAGTCGGACCTGAATGTTGCCCTTCAGACGGGCAACACGGTGGCGGCGTGGCTGGACCAGTCGGGACTTGGAAACGACATGGTGGCGAGCGGGACTCCGCGGTTGGGGACGGTCCTGACGCCCTCGGGGCTGCCGGCGGTGAGCTTCAATGGAAACGGCGACAAGCTGGAACGGAACGGATTCCTCGGCGGGCTGCCGTCGGGCAACGCGAACCGGACCATGTTCCTCGTGACGAAGTACAACAGTTCGACGTGGTGGGGTGGAGTCGCGTATGGGACAGCGGCGAACAACGCGTCCTTCGGGCTGAATGTGAAGAACCCGACCGGGGAGTTGGTCCTGCACGGGTACGGCGGGGGGAATGATCTGGTCTCGACGACGCCCGGTATCGGCGCCGGGTGGATGGTGCAGTCTGTGCTGCTGAACGGCGGCACGGCGACGCATTACAAGGATGGAGTGCAGATCGGGCAGTGGGCGCACTCTTATGACACGGGGCTCACGAAGATGGTGATCGCTGCGGAGATCGGGAATCTCGGCTTTGTGGGCATGGATGTCGGCGCGGTGCTCATTTACAACCGGGCGTTGAGCGCCGGCGAACTTGCGAACGTGCAGGGCTACCTCCAGGCGAAGTATTTGCAGTCGGGGCCGAATACCCCGCCAGTGGTGACGATCACTGCACCGTCGAACGGGGCGAGTTTCTCGAGCGGGATTGCGGTCACTCTTGCCGGGACGGCGAATGACACGCAGCAGGGCAACATGAATGCCGCGATCAACTGGAGTTCGAATATCAACGGGGCGCTCGGGACCGGGGCGTCGATATCGGTCAGCAGCCTTTCGGTGGGCGCGCATACGATCACGGCGTCGGTGACGGATAGCGGCAGCCTGACGGGCACCGCGAGCATCACGGTGAACATCACCGCGTCGTCGAACACCGTCCCGGTGGTGACCATCACGGCGCCGGTGACCGGGAGCAGGTATCCGAGCGGGGCCACGGTCGCCTTCACGGGCACCGCGAATGACACGCAGCAGGGGAACATGACTGCCGCGATCAACTGGAGTTCGAACATCAACGGCCCGATTGGAACCGGCGGATCCATTTCCCTGAGCAGCCTCGCCGTGGGAACGCATACGATCACGGCGTCGGTGACGGACAGCGGCGGCCTGACGGGCACGGCGAGCATCAGCGTGACCATCGCCCCCGCTTTGCCCCCGGTGACCGCCAATCTCGTGGTGCACTTGGAATCCGCGCAGGGGGTCACCACCTCCGGTGCGAAGGTGACCTCGTGGGCGGACGTGTCGGGCCGCGGGAACACGGTCTCGGGCGTCGGGGATCCCCAGTTGGTGCAGGCCCGCACCCCTGGCGGGCGTCCTGCGATCACCTGCAATGGAACCACGGACAAACTCGAGCGCATCGGCGGCCTGAGCGGCTTGCCGGCGGCGAATGCGAACCGGACCGTCATCCTGGTGGCTAAGTACAACGGCTCGAATGCATGGGCCGGGTTCGCGTACGGGACCGGGGCGAGCAACCAGGTGTTTGGCCTGAATGTGAAACATCCGACCGGGGAACTCGGCCTGCAGGGCTGGGGCGGGGGTAATGATCTCATTTCCACGACGCCCGGCATCGGCGAGGGATGGCTCGTGCAGACCGGGGTGCTGGACAGCGGAACTGGCACCCTTTTCAAGGACGGTACGCAAATCGCGCAGTGGGCGCACGCTTACAACACCGTCCTCTCGAAGATGGTGATCGGTGCCGAGATCGCGAACCTCGGATTTGTGAACATCGAAGTCGCCGCGGTGCTCGTCTATGACCGGGCGCTTTCCGCGTCCGAGCGGGCCAGCGTCGAGGCTTACTTGCGCACGAAGTATCTGTAAGGATCGGGCCGGCATATCTCTGGCGGCTTGCCACCCTTGGCTCGCAGTCGCAGTCTCGGCGCACAGACGCCTCGCACCGACCGACCCATGGACCAAGGAACCATCACCTGCCCGCACTGTGGCCAGAGCTTCGAGCTGTCGGATGCCCTGACCCATCAGATCCGCGAGCATCTGAAGGTGGAGCTGCAGGCGGAACTGGTGAAGCGCGAGGCGGACGCGAAGCGAAGGAGCGAGGAATTGAAAGCCCGCGAGGAGGCGCTTGCGAAGGCGAGGGAGGGACTGAATGACGAGGTCGAGAAGCAGCTCAAACAGAAGCTGACGGAGGCCGAGGCGCGTGCTGCGAAGAAGGTCGAGGGCAGGTTCGCGGATCAACTCAAGGAGATGCAGGACTCGATGCGGGAAAAGGACGAATCCCTGAAGGCCTTCCGGCAAAACGAACTTGAGTTGCGCAAACAAAAGCAGGCGCTCGAAAAGGAAAAGGAGGAGTTCGACCTCCGCCTCCAGCGCAAGCTCGACGAGGAGCGCGCGAGCATCCGCAAGGAAGCCGAGGGGAAGGCGTCGGAACAATTTCGGCTCAAGGATCTCGAGAAGGACAAGGTGATCGGCGATTTGAAATCCGCGCTCGATGACATGAAGCGCAAGGCCGAACAGGGCTCGATGGAGACGCAGGGCGAGGTGCTCGAACAGGATTTCGAGGCGCGCCTGCGGGGCTTTTTTCTGCACGACGAGATCCAGCCCGTAGCCAAGGGGATTCGCGGCGCGGACCTGATCCAGAGCGTCCGCACCCCGCACGGCACGAGTTGCGGCTCCCTGCTTTGGGAGATGAAGAATACGAAGGCCTGGAACGGCCAGTGGATCCCGAAGCTGAAGGACGACATGATTGAGACGCGCGCGACGATCGCGGTCCTCGTTTCCGTCGTCCTCCCCGAAGGCGTGAACCGCTTCGGCATGGTGGAGGGCGTGTGGGTTTCCGATCCGCTCTCCGCGATCCCGCTTGCCGCCGCGCTGCGGCAGCAGTTGCTCGCGCTCGATCGCGAACGGAAGTCCTCCGAGGGCAAGAGCGGGAAGATGGAGATGCTGTATCACTATCTCGCGGGCACGGAGTTCAGCCAGAAGATCGGGGGCATCGTGGAGGCGTTCACCGCGATGCAGGACCAGGTGAACCGCGAGCGGCGCGCGATGGAGAAAAACTGGAAGGAGCGCGAGAAGCAGATCGAGCGCGTCATCAAGAACACCACCGGCCTTTACGGGGACATGCAGGGGATCATCGGGGGAGTCATCCCGCAGATCCCCGCGCTGGAACTCGGCACCCCGGCGCCGCATGCGCTCCCGGACCACGAGGATGAGAAGGACGATGCACGGAATTGATAAGGAATCCGCCCGCGACCGGTCTAGCTGTCTGATGAAAGTGCCTGCATCTTCCGTCCTCTGCGCCTGTCGCGATTTTTCTCCCAATCCTATTCTTAATCATCCTCCAGCCGTGGCGATCTCCCCTGCAGCCGGAGGGATTGGGATTCAGAGCACGGCCAACGCCTTTCCCGACATCCGATTTTTTCCATGACCTGGTTCCAACTCGAATTCGGTGACTTTGCGAAGGCATTCCTGAGCGTGCTCTTTGAAGGCGCGCCGTTCCTTTTGCTCGGCGCGCTCATCTCCGGGTTTGTGGATGTCTTCGTCTCTTCGGAGCGCATCAGCAAGCTGCTGCCGTCGAAGCCGGGCCCCGCCATTTTTCTCGCGGCATTGCTCGGGCTGATCTTCCCGATTTGTGAATGCGGAAGCGTGATCGTCGTGCGGCGATTCATCCGCAAGGGCCTGCCGCTGGCCGTTGCGACGGCCTACATGCTTTCGGCGCCCATCGTCAGCCCCATCGTGGCGCTGAGCACCTTCAAGGCGTTCACCGGGCAGAACCCGTGGCTCATGGTCTGCCTCCGGCTCGGCCTCGGGTATTCGATCGCGGTGCTCGTCGCGCTGATCGTGCATCAACTCCCGAGGAACCGCGTGGCCCAGCCGAGCCTGGCGGGCGGGGGCGCGCGGCGCAGGACCGG
>JBEBGK010000339.1:0-4955 GCA_040081515.1 Chthoniobacteraceae bacterium | reverse complement strand
CGATCGCGCAGACCGCGCTCGTTGGCGGCGACGGGATCAGTTTCAGCATCGCCGCGGCGAGCATCATCGCGAAGGTCACGCGCGACCGCATCATGATCGACATGGATGCGCGGCATCCCGGCTACGATTTCGCCCGACACAAGGGCTACGGCACGCCACAACACCTCGCGGCGCTCAAGAAACATGGGCCTTGTCCAATCCATCGCCGGTCTTTTCTCCCGGTTCGCCAGGCGGAACTCGCCCGCTGACCCGCGCCATTCGCTCGGGCGGCGCGGGGAACGGCTCGCGGAGAAATTTCTCCGCCGGCACGGCTGCAAGATTCTCTACCGGAACTTCCGGGCGAAAGGCGGGGGCGAAGTGGACCTCGTGCTGCGCGACATCGCGGAGAACACGCTCGTCTTCGCCGAGGTGAAGACACGCACCAGCGACGAGGAAGGCCGGCCTGCGGACGCGGTGAACCGCGAGAAGGAGGAACTGATCTCACGCGGAGCGCGGGCGTGGCTGCGGCTGCTCGACCGGCCGGAGGTGAACTTCCGGTTCGACATCGTCGAGGTGGTCATCGGCGAGGGCGAGCCGCGCATCAACGTGATCAAGAGCGCGTTCATCCTGCCCGAAGAGCGGCACCGGTAATGTGGGGCCGACAATCTGTCGGCCCGATTCATCGGAAGAACAACGCCTCCACCGGGCTTGCAGCGCGAGAACAACAACAGCCCAACCCACGGGAAATGGACCCCGTCAGACGAAGACTCTCCGCGTAGCCGGAACGGGCCGACAGATTGCCGGCCCACATTACAGCGGCTCGCCGGGCTGTTTCGGCTTTTCGTCGCTCTTTTGCTCCTCGTGCCTGCGCCGGCGCTTCAGGTCTTTCATCGCGTCCTCCATGGCTTTGCGTGCGTTCTCCATCGCCTCCTCCACGCCTTTTCGGATCCTGTCCTGCTCCTCCTTCGGGAGCTTGGAGTTCTCGAGGTGCTTCCGCATTTCCTCGATCATGCCCTTCAATCGCTCGCGATTCCACGGACCAGCTCCATCAGGGTCCGTGGACCATGACCACTTGTCCATCAGGATGCCCGGCCGCTTTTCCTTCCACTGCTTGAGTTGCTCCTCCATACGCCGCATCGCGTCGTCACCGCCCTGCCAGCGTGGGATGCCTTGGAGAAACTGCATCGGCCCCTTTCCATCGGGCTCCAGTTCATGCTCGATGAGCGTCACATTCGTCTCCTTGCGCTCCCCTTTGCGCATGTAGGCCAGCTTCACGCTCTCTCCGGGTTTCTTCATCGCGATCAGCTTCCGGAGTTGGGAAGGCTCCACGATGATCTGGTCATCGAAGCGTAGGAGGATGTCATTCGTCTCGAGACCGGCCTTTGCCGCCGGGCCGTCCGGGACGACGTGGCTCACGACGATCCCCTCCCCCGGCGCGAGCGAAAGCTGCGCGCGCACAACGTCCTGCACCGGTTCCATCGCGACGCCGAGCCATGGGCCCTTCTCCCGTTTTTCAGGAGGCTGCAACTTACCGCCGCCGACACCGACCACGCCCGCAGCCTTTGCGCCGTCGCCATCCGTGCTGAAGGAAAACGTGTTGTTGCCGTCGCCGAGCTTGAAGGTGCGCGTCTCCTTCCTGCCGTTGATGTCGATGGTCAACGTCGCCGTGCCATCGCTGGAAGTGACCACCGACGTCGATGCACTCGATGACTTGGCGTCGTCCTTCTTTTCATCCGGCTTCCTGTCGTCCGCTTGCGCGATTGGCGCCGCCGCGAGGAATGCGGCGATCGTGTGGGTGAGGATGTTCGATTTCATGTTCTGTGTGGTTCTTGGAGTTTCAGTAAAGCTCGAGTGCGACCGGCACCACGTCGCGCCGCTTGGTCGCCGTGTGAATGACCGGCCCGCCGCTCGCGCTGCGCACGGTTTCATACTCCAGCCACTCGACGTCCATGATGCGGTACGGCCGCTGATTCGGAGCCACCACGATCCCCACGGGGCGCGCAGCCACGAGGAAATCCCGGCTCTCGACCGGAACAGAACGATTCTCCGCCACCGCGCCAGGAATCGGCTCGCCCGGTTCTTCGGAACGGCGATTGTGCTCCAGCCAAAGAAACGTCCCGACCGCCACACACGCACTCGCCGCCACCGGAAGCAGCCAGCGGAACAGAACGCCGCGCCAACGCGAATCCGCACTGGCAGAACGCGGCTGCGGGCGCGCCGCAGTCAGCCGGGCCATCAGGTGCGGCGGCACTGCGCCGGGCTGCATTTTTTTCAAGGCCTCCTCGATGCGATCCGGCGCGTTCACAGCACGACTCCTTTCAAGTTCTGGCGCAATTCATCGAGTGCATAGCGGTAGCGCGACGCCGCGGTATTCAGCGGCACGCCGGTGGCCTCGGCGATCTCCTGGAAAGTGAGCCCGCCCCAGACCTTCAGGGTCACCACTTCGCGGTAATTGGCCGGCAGGGAATTCACGGCTTCGGTGAGGATGCGTTGCGTTTCACGGTTCTCGACATCGGGCGTGAACCACTCCTGCTCCGGCTCCCCCTCGGCCTGTTCACGAGCCGTGCGCCGGTCGCTGCTCCGGGCGAGATCGATCGATCGACGCCGGATGGTGGAAAAGACGAGCGCATCCGACGGCATCCCTCCCGCGCGCTGCCACGACTCCACAATGGCCTCCTGCATAATGTCCTCCGCGTCCGATTCGGTGCGGGTCTGTTGCCGGGCGTAGAGGAGAAAACGGGGGGCGTTCCGGCGGAGCCAGTCGCGCCAGGCGTCGGGAGAAGGTTCGTTTTGCACAGGAGGGCGAACATGTTGTCACCCGGAATGGCGTCGCCGTTCGATTTTTTTGTCTCAATATTTTCCCGCCCCGCTAAACAGGTGGAATGAAAGAAGAGAACATCCTCGTCGTCCGCCGCTCCCTGCTCACCGAACTGGGCATCTTCCAAGGGCTGTGCTTCGACGTGGACCGCTACCTGCCGGTGTTGCTCGCGCGGGAAAATAACTTCTTCACCCCGCGCGGCCCTGCGGAGACGAACCCGGAGCTGAAGCAGATCATCCCCTACGTCCTGCTCGTCCACGGCGAGCGCGTCTTCCATTACGTGCGCGGCAAGAAGGCGGGTGAGCAGCGACTCGTCGCGAAGGGCAGCATCGGCATCGGCGGGCACATGAACGACGGCGACGAGGGGCTCTTCGCGCTCGACCGCGATGCTTATAATGTCGCCGTCCAGCGCGAGGTGGCCGAGGAGGTCTTCATCGAGACAAAATACACGAACCATGTGGTCGCCCTGCTCAACGATGACTCGAACGAAGTGGGCAAGGTCCATCTCGGAGTCGTCCACATTTTCCGGCTCGAGTCCGACGCCGCGCGCAAACGCGAGAGCGTCATCACCGAGTCCGGCTTCCTCACGATTCCCGAGCTTCGCGGCCGTCGCGATACGCTGGAGACGTGGTCACAGCTCTGCCTCGACGGGCTCGACCGTCTGCTCGCCGCGGCGCGCTAAGGGAGCGCGTCTGCCTTTGTCTGCGATGGATCGGCGCCGGCTTCGACCGGCCTGCCGAGTTCGGAATCAATCCGATCCTGATCGATCTCGACCCTGAACCCTGCTGCTTCCAGCGCCGCAAGGCAGATCGCAACCGGCGCGGTCCGGGCATCCCTTTTTGCGCTGCGCCCGAAGGCGGCCCACCAGCGCCCCGCCTTCCGCGCGATGGAAAGCGGCCCGTGCCTGTCCGTCGCCCGCTCGACCAGGCGCCAGACGGCCGCGGCATCGGAACAATACGGACGGTACACCCTCACCTCCTCAATGACGGTCTTCGACCAATCCACCAGCGGGAGGAACTGCTGGTAGTAGGGGTCGCTCACCGCCGCTTTCGCCTCATCCTCCGTCTGGAACTGGAAGTGGCCGTGTGAGTCCGCCCAGTACACCTCGGGCACCTCGCCGACAATGTGGGAGCCGACGAGGCTTTCGAGCGTGACGACCGAGTGCACGGGAATCGCGGAAGCTTCTGGGAGGGTGGACATGGAGCACTGACGCTACCGGCAGTTCGCGCGATCTGGGGGCAGTTTCGCGGCAAACTCAATACGGAATTCACGGCCTTCATTGCCGCTCACCGCAGCGCGTCCCGGAGCGTCTTTTCGAACGCGGCTCCTTCACTCGTGGCGGTATCGATCGTCCCGCCCTCACGCACCTGGAGGATTCGCCCATCGCGCCCGACGAGGAATGTCACCGAGGTAAAATCGCGTTTTGCCGCGCCGAGCCACCACTCGCGCAAGGTCTGCCAGCCGGGATCGGTCGCGACGGGAAAGGTCATGCCAAATCGCCCCACCTGCCCGGCGACGTGCCCGGACGCGATCGGTCCGGTCGCTTTGTGATGATAGAAACCGATCACGACGAGCCCGCGCCCGCGCAACTCCCGCCACCAGCCTTCCAGCACCGGAAGACTCGACGCGCACATGGGGCAATCCGGCCCGGTCCACCACCGCACAAGGAGGACTTTGCCACGCAATTCCGCGAGCTGCAGCGGCGGTGAATTCAGCCAGTCGGCCACCTTCCACTCCGGTGCCTTCGAACCGCTCGGATCGGCCGGCAGCGCGCCGGACGCCTGCGCCGCCAATCCTGCGAGCCCGAGGAGAAAAACACGGCGGTTCATCGCCGGGAGATTCGCACGGGCGGCGCCCACCCGTCCAGTTCCGCAGTCGTGCGAGGCGGGAGCCCGGCCTTGCCCGCGGGCGGATTCGGGCTACAGGTGGGGGTTGGATGGCCGATGATCGCTCGCGGTTCGCCCGCGAGAGGAAAGTCCGGACACCACCAGGCAGCAGGCCGCGGAGAATCCGCGGGCGCGACGGGCGCAAGCCCGGCGCGACAGACAGTGTCACAGAAACCAGACCGCCCGGTGCGCAAGCGCCGGGTAAGGGTGAAACGGCGGGGTAAGAGCCCACCGCCCGGGCAGCAATGCGCGGGGCACGAAAAACCTTCTGC
>JBEBGK010000338.1:0-4955 GCA_040081515.1 Chthoniobacteraceae bacterium | reverse complement strand
TCCATAACCTGCTCGGCCGGGAGCCGGCGGGCCTCTCCGGGCTCACGAGTCCGCAGGTCGTGGTCGCGCGGAGTCTTATGCCCGCCGACGCCGTCCAGGTGAACCGCACAGTGCTGCTGGGATTTGCCACCGAGCAGGGTGGCAAGACTTCGCACACCGCGATCATGGCGCGGTCGTTGAACATTCCCGCCGTCGTCGGGCTCCACGGTGTCCTCGGTGAGATCGATCAGGGCGCCGAGGTCCTCCTCGATGGCTACAGCGGCGTTCTCATCGTCAACCCTTCGGAGCAGACCCTGTACGAGTACGGCGGCGTCGAAGTCCGGCAGAAGCGCGTCGAACAGGAACTCACCGGGCTCCGTGAATCCGCGTCCACGCTGCAGGACGGCAGGCATATCGTGCTGTCCGCGAATATCGAGCGTCCGGATGACGTCGAGCAGTTGAAATTGAGCGGGGCCGACGGCGTGGGCCTTTTCCGGACGGAGTACCTGTATTTCAACCGGGACGATCTCCCGGATGAGGAGGAGCAGACGGCCGCGTACCGGAGCGTGGCCGGGGCTCTCGGCGAGAAACCGGTGATCATCCGGACGCTCGATCTCGGCGGCGACAAGCTGCACGCGAAACTGCACTCCGAGAGCGAGGAGAATCCGTTTCTCGGCTGGCGCGCCATCCGCGTCTGCCTGGAGCGGCGCGATATTTTCAGGACGCAGCTCCGCGCGATCCTCCGTGCAAGCACCGCCGGGAAGGTGAAACTGATGTTCCCCATGATCTCGGGCCTGGCCGAGTTGCGGCAGGCGAAGGCGGCCCTCGAGGAGTGCCGCGGCGAACTGCGGCGCGAGGGCGTGGATTTCGACGAGAAGATGGAGGTCGGCGTGATGATCGAAGTCCCGAGCGCGGCGCTGATTGCCGATCTGCTCGCGAAGGAGGTCAATTTTTTCAGCCTCGGGACGAATGATCTGGTGCAGTACGCCGTGGCGGTGGACCGGACCAACGAGCGGATCGCGCACCTCTATGAACCGACGCATCCGGCGGTGTTGCGCCTGATCAAGACAACCGCGGATGCCGCGCATGCCGCGGGAATCTGGGTGGGGCTTTGCGGTGAGATGGGCGGAGACATCCTCCTCACGCCGCTCCTCATCGGGCTCGGGCTCGACGAATTGAGTTGCGGCGCCTCGGTGCTTCCCCGCGTGAAACGGGCCGTGCGTTCGCTGGACATGGCGACGTGCCAGGCCCTCGCCGGCGAGGCGCTCAAGGCCGAGACCGGGAACGCCGTGCTCCAGCAGTGCGAAGAGGTGGCAAGGGCGCGCTACCCGGAATTGCTCTGAGCGCCCGGGTGGCAATCGCGATCGCGAGGCATTGCTCGATGACCGCGATGTGCGCCGACACTCTCAGGCCGAGATCGGCCTCGGACGGGGTCTCGAAGGTGAACGTGTAATCCGAGTGGTGGAGATGCAGCCAGATCGCCTCCGGATAGCCGATCTTCTCGAAGGTGCGCGGTGCGATCCGCCGGCGGATGAGCCCCTTCTCCGCCTTGCGTCCGTCGATCCGCGGACGCGGATCGGGCGGGAGAATCCTCCGGGCTGCGCCGAGCAGCTTCTCGCCGAGGTGCCTCGTTCCGCGCTGGACTTCATAAAGGTAGGTTCCCTGCGCGTCGTAATCCTCGTGCATCGAGAGCGAAACGGCGAAACGGCGATCCTTCACCACGCGCCGCACCGCCGCGACCACCGGGTGGGACTTTCCGTGGAAGAGCCGGTTGACATCGCGGCCCCTGGAATCGGTGCGAATGTTGTTCCGCAGTCCCCATGGATTCAGGCAGGGAAAAATCAACAGCGGCCACGAGGAGAGTCGGGTCGTGTGGTGTTCGGCCCATTGGATCAGCGCTTCGGGCGCGGCGGGTTCGTCGCCGTGGATCCCGGCGGAGACGTAGAGACCGGGGGTGGCGTCCTGGGTTTGGAGATAAAAGAGATCGAAGCCATCGTCCCTTGCCAGCCGGCGGAGCTTCAGGCCGGATTCGCGGGCGACCGCGCGCCACCGCGTGACGAGATGCTGGTAGTCGTGGGCTCGATGGAGCATGACTCCGGTGTTTCGCAGAACCCTGCGCGGAGAGGGAGCGGAAAGTAGTCATCGGCTTTAGCCGGTGGGACCGTTGCATGGAGAGCCGACGGCTGTTCGCTTGTCGGCGCGTGCCCGGGAACTTCCACCTTGTCTCCGCGGGCGCGCATGCTCGTATCGCGCGATGAAATTTCCCCTCCGTCTCGTCCTGCTGTCTTTCGCGCTGCTGTCGTCGGCGGGCGCCGATCCGGCGAAGTGGGAAAAGGACATCGCGGTGTTAGAGCAGAGCGATCGCGAGCATCCTCCGGAGAAAGGCGCGATCCTTTTCACGGGGAGCTCGACCATCCGGCGATGGAAGACGCTGGCGGAGGATTTCCCGGGCTACCGTGTCGTAAATCGCGGCTTCGGCGGCTCGCAGATGGAAGACTCGGTGTTCTACGCCGAGCGAATCCTCATTCCACATGAGCCGGCGGCGATCGTGATCTTTGCCGGAAGCAACGACATCAACGCGGGCAAGACGCCGGAGCGTGTCGCCGAGGATTTCAAGGCGTTCGTCGCGAAGGTACGGAGTCGTCTGCCAAAGACGGCGATCGGTTTCATCGAGATCACGAGCAGCCCGAAGCGGTGGGATCAGCGCGACAAGGTCGTCGAGGCGAATCGCCTGGTGCGCGCCTTCTGCGAGGGAACTCCCGGAGTGAAGTTCATCCCGGTGCGCGAAAAATTTTTCGGCTCGAACGGCGAGCCACGGGGGGATCTTTTCGCGAGTGATCGCCTGCATCCGAACGAGGAAGGATACAAGATTCTCATCGAGGCGATCCGGCCGGTCCTTCCGAAGCAGTGACGCGCGTCATCTTCTTCGATGCGGCGGGCACGCTGCTTCATCTCCCGCGCGGGGTAGGATGGCACTATCGCGAGGTCGCCCTCCGGCATGGGGCCGATCTGGGCGAGGAGGAATTGAACCGGGCCTTCCGCGCCGTGTGGCGGACAGTCGATGCGCCCCGCGAGACGCGCGTGCCGCGGGAGGATGACGATCGCGGCTGGTGGCGGGTGCTGGTGTTCCAGGTGCTCGATGCCTGCGCTGCGGGCGCGAGCATGGATCGCGCGGCATACTTCGAGGAACTGTGGGAGGAATTCGCAAAGCCGGGTGTGTGGGAGCTGTACCCGGAGACGCGCGAGGTGCTGACTGCGTTGCGGGGGCGGTTCCGAATGGGTGTGCTTTCGAATTTCGACAGCAGACTGCGTCGGATTCTCCCGTGCCTGGGCATCGGCGAATTCTTCGAGGAGATGATTGTTTCCAGCGAAGTGGGCGCGGAGAAGCCGTCCGCTTTCATCTACGAGGAGGCGCTGCGGCGTTTCGGCGTGCGCGCAGGCGAAGCCCTCCACGTCGGCGACGAACCGGAGGCCGATTGGCGCGGCGCGCGTGCGGCGGGCATGCAGGTGTTCGAACTGCGGAGACCGGGGAAGACACTGCGCGACTTGCTTTCGCTGACGCGAGCGTGCTGAAGGCGACCGAAGAGCGTGGGACAGGCGTCCCGCCTGTCGGAGTGGAACAGGCGTCTCGCCTGTTCATTTCGGAGCGAGAGGCCGCGCATTTTCCATCCGGCCGGCGGGACGCCCGCCGCACCACGACAGGCGAGACGCCTGTCCCACAACGCCCGCGGGAATCTACGGCCTTGGGTGGCTGAGCGGCTCCGAAAGAAACTCGGCGAGTGCCTCCGCCATCAGCGCATGTCCCGCTGCATTCGGATGAATGCGCTCGCCGAAGAGCGTTCGATTGGCAGGCCATGAGCGTTCGGTGAGCTCGGCGATTTCGAGAGCGGGGATTTGGTTCTTCTTCGCGGCGTCGCGTAGTTGGGCCCGATAGCGCGTCATGCGCTCGCCTTCATCGGGCGCTCCGGGATCACCGGGATTCTCGGGATCGATGCCGGCGGTATTGGGGTCGCGGTAAACAGGGAGCAGGATGCCACACCATGCGCCGTGCTGCCGGCACAGTTTTTCCATTTCGAGGAAATGAGCGACATACTCCTCCGCGGAACTGCGTGGTTCCGGCTGCGCAGTGCTCAGCGGCACGGGCGTGCGGCGTTGCGCGGCGGCCGCGATGCTGAGCAGGAGCTGGCTGTTCCCGATGAGACGCCGGACGAAGACCTGCGCGCCACTGGCAGGCATCGTGATGCGATCGGGCAGGCCCGCGGAGCGCACGTCGTTCCAGCCGAAGCAGGCGATCACGAAGTCCGGCTTCAGTTCGGCGATGTCGCGCTTCAGCCACGCCAGGCCCTGCCAGCTCGTGTAGCCGGGGCAGGCGAGGGGGAGGATTTCGAAAGTGCGGCCCGGCGCTTTTTTTCGGAGGAGTTCCTCGAGCAAAGCGGGATAGGGCTTCTCGGACGCTTCGAACTCGTGCGGTTTGGTCGCATCGTGAGCGGTGGGGACGCGGTAGCCGAATGTCACGGAATCACCGAGAATTACGATGCGGGTCGCCTTCTTCGCGCCGACCTCGCGATCCATCCGCAGGTGACGGGCGTTGGTCGAGACGGGTGTGAAGTCCCACCAGATGCCGCGCAGGTTCGGCTTCAGCCGCCAGCAGAGCAGGGGATCGAACTCGAACATCCCGCGCGTAGTTTCGCCCTGCGTGTCCGAGCGGAGTTGCGGCGACGTGACGAAGACCGCGAGCGGATCCATGCGGTCGCTGAAGACGCGAACGGCGATCTCCGCAATCCCGACCAGGACTGGCACCGTGAGGAGCGCCGTCGCAAAAAGGACCCACTTGGTACGTGCGCGTGGCTGTGTCATTTCCTGGTGCCGTCGATGTGCTCTGCGGATTCCGACGTGGAACGGACACTCCTGTCCGCAGCCGACGACCAGCAACGGCAGACAGAAGTGTCCGCCTCACCATCCGCGTCCGTTTCGCG
>JBEBGK010000337.1:0-4972 GCA_040081515.1 Chthoniobacteraceae bacterium | reverse complement strand
CGGAGGGAGCTGGAAGCCGCGAGGTCGCTGAGCGATTGCGGACTCAGGCGCCGGCCCGCGTCAATTCCCGCCAGAGCGCGCGGTAGTAGTGCATGAGGCGCAGCGGGTCGCCTGTCTCCTGGATTTCGCAGAGCGTGTAGCGCGCGTAGCCGGACTGGCGGAGCAGGGTGAAAAGTTCGCGCCACGGGTATTTGTCGTTCGCGAGTTCGTTGATGTGGCAGTGCCGCAGCCACGGCTTCAGCAAATCAAACGCCGGTTTCACGCTCGTGCCGCCCATGGGGTCGGTGGGGTTCGAGTTCCAGCACAGGCCGACGCTTTCGTGCCCGCAGGCTTTCATCATCCCGGCGCAGCGCGGCGGATGCGCGGAATCCTTCCCATGGACCTCGACCCAGATCTCCACGCCCGCCGGGGCCGCCGCCTCGCCGCATTCGCGGAGCGCGGCGCCGATCTGCACGATCGTTTTCTCCTCGGCAACTTCGACGGGGATTCCGTTCGGGCGCACCTTGATACCGAGGCAGCCGAGGGCGTGCGCGAGATCGATGAAGCGTTTGCATTCGTCGATGTGCTGCCGGAGCACATTTGGCTTCGGGCTGTGGAATTCGCACGCGGTGCCGAGGCTGAGCAGGCGCACCTTGGAATCCGTAAATCGTTTCCGCACCTCGGCGCGCGCAGCCTTTTCCATGGCAGGCTCCACGCCGTGCTTGTGCGTGGTGCGCAACTCCACCGCCTCGAAACCGGTCGCCTCGCAGTTCTTGATGATGGTCGCCACGTCCCAGTCCTTCGCGAGGTTGTAGGTCACGAGGCCGAGCTTGAAATTCCCGTCTGCGAACGCACCGGGTCCGGCAGCGGTGCTGCGCCCTAGGAGCGGGAGCGAGGAAAGGGCGGCGAGGGCTTTGAGTGCGGAACGGCGGGGGATGGAGTTCATGCGGATCGTCTATGGCAGCGGCGAACGTGGGGCAATGCAGACTTGCCGCGTGCGGACGTGCCCCACAGCGATGCGGCGCAAGGACTACGACCCATTCATGGAAGTCGCCAAGGTGCATGCGGAACTCCGGGAGGCGATCCGGGAGACGGCGGCGGTGCCCCTTCCAAAATGAACGAAACGCCGCGCGCCAAGGAAAGCTCCGCGCGTGACGCCTGAGCCTATCTCCGTTTGGAGCGCGATGCGTTGCGGGCTGTCTCGACGGCAGTGATCAGGAACACGTCAATGGAGACGCGATCATCTCCTTTTTTCCAGACTTGGGCAATTCTCCCGCTCGGCGAAACGGTCAGAAAATCCGGATGCGGAACCGGCATCCTCTCGCCGCTGGGAAGCACGATGCTGAATGGAACAAATGGCGCGGCGTGCCAGTGCCTCTTTAGTTCGGTCGCGGTCATGTTGGTGGATGAGTAGCACAGCCGCCCCTTGGCTGGCAAACGGTCTCGTGGTGGACATCGCCGGGTGGCGTCTCATACCCTCCGCGCATGACCCGACACGATGGACGCACGCCTTCCCAACTCCGCCCAGTCACCTTCACGCCCGGCTTTGCGCCGAATGCGACGGGGTCGGTGCTCGTGAGCGCGGGCGAGACGCGCGTGATTTGCTCGGCCATGGTCGAGGAGGCCGTGCCGCGCTGGATGAAGGAGCAGCAGGTGCCCGGCGGCTGGGTCACGGCGGAGTATTCCATGCTGCCGTACTCCACACTCCAGCGGAAGCAGCGCGACAGCTCGCGCGGCAAGGTGGACGGGCGCGCGACGGAGATCCAGCGGCTCATCGGCCGTTCGCTGCGCGCGGCGCTGGACCTCGACAAGCTCGGGCAGCGGACGATGTGGATCGATTGCGACGTGCTCTCGGCGGATGGCGGGACGCGCACGGCGAGCATCACCGGCGCCAGCGTGGCTGCCGCGCTCGCGTGCCGGAAGCTGATGGCCGAGGGGAAGATCAAGGAATGGCCCATCAAACAGCTCGTGACGGCGGTGAGCGTGGGCATCGTCGGCGGCGAGGCGCTGCTGGACCTCTGCTACGTGGAGGACAAGGACGCCGCCGTGGATCTGAACGTGGTGATGACGGAAGGCGGGCACTTTGTGGAAGTGCAGGGCAGCGGCGAGGAGAGCACCTTTTCCGAAGCGGAGCTGAATACGATGCTCAGCCTCGCTCGCGGCGGCATCGGGGAGTTGGTGGCGAAGCAGCGGGTGGTGATTGGGTGAGCACAATTTGATGCGCCGAACTTGGATTGCGAGTGAAGAAAACCGTTGGACGAATTCCCCCGTTCTGGGACACTACGTAAGCAAGCCATGAACGTATTCATCAGCTACTCGCACGCCGATAAAAAGTGGGCGGATGCTGTGCGCTCCGGTCTCACTGAGGCGGGATTCGAAGTCACCATGCCAGGCGACGACATCGAAGCCGGTGAGAACTGGCATCTGGAAATCGGCAAGGCGCTTGGTCGAGCGAATGCAATGGTCGCGCTGCTCTCACCAGACTCGGTTGCATCCCGCGACAACCGGGCAGAGATCGAGTTTGCGCTTGTTTCCCCGCATTTCCGCGACCGCTTGATCCCGGTGCTAGTGAAACCGACGGACGACGTGCCATGGATTCTGCGCAAGCAGCGGTTCATCCGAGCGACGAAGAACGTGGGCGAGACCGTGAATCGCGTCGTCGAGGCGTTGCAGCAATCTCCTCTGCCAGTCGGCTCATGAGCCGGAAGCTGGGTGCCAGACTTCCGCGGGAAGTCTTCCTGTCGCACGCCAGTAGAGACCGCCGCTTTGCATCCAGCGTTGCCGCCGTCCTCCGCGAGCACGGCGTGCCGGTGTGGTATAGCGAAACCAATCTGCTCGGCGCGCAGCAATGGCACGACGAGATCGGTGCGGCGCTCGCGCGCTGCGACTGGTTTCTGGTGGTCCTGTCCCCGCACGCCACACGCTCCAAGTGGGTGAAGCGGGAGCTTCTTTATGCACTGCGCAGTCCACGCTACGAAGACCACATCGTGCCCGTCCGGTTTCGCGCGTGCGATGCCGACCGGCTGTCGTGGACGCTCGACGACTCTCAGGCGGTTGATTTTACACGCAATTCCGACGCCGGCTTCCGGGCCTTGCTGCGCACTTGGGGGCTGGGGTTCAAGCGAGTTTCGTAGTTCGAGAGCAGTCGACGATGTTTCGCGACGTGCTGCGCTGCCCGGATGCGCTGTTTCTCGATGGGACGATATCGAGTCTTCACTCGACCAAGCTGAACCGGAGCGACTTCAGGATGGACCTGGGTCCGATGCTCGGCGTCACGGAGCCGATTGCCAAATGATCCATCGGGGCGGGACGCCCCGGCTCCTTGGTTTCGCGCATCCTCCGAACACGCCATCGAGGAAATGGAAGTCACCGCCGAACGAGGCGGAAGCGCTGCTGGAAGTCGCGCGGCGTCGCGCCCATGTGGCGGCGGAAGTGCTGCGTGAAGGCGCTTTGGTCGGGGAAGCCGGATTCGCGGGCGACTTCGCCGATGGGACGGTCGCCGTGCTGGAGAAGTTCGCACGCGGACTGGATGCGCACTTTCAAAATGAACGCCTGCGGGCTGCTGCCGAAGGTCTCGACGAACCGGCGATGGAGCTGCCGCGGCGAGAGGTGCACGTAGGCGGCGAGCTGCGGGACGGTGAGCTTTTCGCGGAAGCGTTCGCGGATGCAGGTGACGGCGCGATCGATGGCGAGGTAGGGCTGGAGCGCCTGTTTCGCGCCTTCGTAACTCTGCGTGACGCCCATGATGCCGATGACTTTGCCGGCGCGGTCGAAGACGGGAAACTTGTGCGTGAGGAACCAGTCGGGAATGCCCTGCGGGCTGAAGAACAGCTCGACGATGTTGAGCCTGGGCCTGGCGGATTTCATCACGGTCTCGTCGTCGCGGCGGAAGTGCTCGGCGAGGCGCGCGGGGAAAAGGTCGAGGTCGCTCCTGCCGACGATCTGCGCCTCGGTGCGGAAGCCGAAGCGCTCGTAGAACTGGCGGTTGGCAGCCATGAGGCGCGAGTCGCGATCCTTCGCGAAGAAGGCGATGCCGGGCAGGTGATCGAGCAGGATGTGGTGCGCGCGCTCGGGGGCGAGGGCGCGGAGAAAGCGCTCGCGGGCGGCCTTGGCGGTGCGGGTGGGTTTCAGCATGGCGTGTCCGATTTCACACAAAGGATGTCATCGTGTTCCGGAGCACCGCGAGGTTAATCTCGGAAACCAATCCCCATGCTGCGTCACCTGATTCTCCCGCTTTTTCTCTGCACCGTCACGTTTGCCGCCGAGGGCGGCCCCATCCGCGTGCTGTATCTCGATCCGAACGGGGAGGAACAGACGAAGAGCGGTCCGCTCGCCGATGCGATGCGCGAACTGGGACGCGACGCGATTTGGTTCGATTATCTTCCGGGCGTGGAGAGGGCGGACGCGGGCTATTTGAAGAATTTCGACGTGGTGCTGAAGCGCGGCGACGCGCTGAGCCGCGAGAAGATCCTCGCCGCCATCAGCGCGGAACGGCGGAGTGCGTGGGAGAAATTCCTCGCTTCGCGCGAGCCGGAGGTGCGGGAGAGGAATCCGTTCGTCGCGAACTACGAGAAGCGGCCCGAGGCGCTCACTTTCCAAAAGCCATTCAGCGTGAAGGGCGCGATGGAGCGCACGCAGGTGCCGGCGGATTGCCGGCTGGAAATTTTCGCGAGCGAGCCGGACATCGGGAAGCCGATCGCGTTTGCCTGGGATGAGCGTGGGCGGCTGTGGGTGGCGGAGACGTCCGATTATCCGCACGGTGTCGTGGAGGGCGGCGAGGGGCACGACCGCATCAAGATTTGCGAGGACACGGACGGCGACGGGAAGGCGGACAAATTCACCGTCTTTGCCGACAGGCTGAACATCCCGACCGGGCTCGTCTTTGCTCGCGGCGGTGTGATCGTGTCGCAGCCGCCACGGTTCGTTTTTCTGAAGGACTCGAATGGCGACGACAAGGCGGACATCCGCGAGGTGATCGTGGATGCGTGGGGCG
>JBEBGK010000336.1:0-4985 GCA_040081515.1 Chthoniobacteraceae bacterium | reverse complement strand
GAGACAGATGGTTTGCTGCGTGTCATTTCTCCGGAGTCCACTTGTGCACGAGCCCCTTGAACACTCCGCCCAGTTCGTAGAGCTTCTTCTTGTCGTGGACCATCTCGCCGCGGGTGATGCCGGTGATGGCGTAATCTTTTCGCAGGTAGATCGCCTGCTCGGGGCAGACTTCCTCGCACATGCCGCAGTAGATGCAGCGGATCATGTCGATCTTGAATTCGCGCGGGCGCTTTTCGACTTTCTCGAAACGCTCGCCGGCGGGAATCTCCTCCGTCGTGATCGTGATAGCGCGCGGCGGGCAGATGAATTCGCAGAGCTGGCAGGCGACGCAGCGCTCGCGATCGTGGTCGTCCTTCACGAGCGTCGGGGCGCCGCGATAATACTCGGGCAGCTCGGCATCCCACTTTTCCTCGGGATACTGCATCGTCACCTTCGTCTCGCCGGTGAGCATTTTCTTGAAATGCCCGAGCGTGATCTTCATCCCGCTGAGGATGCTCGGCAGGTAGGCCTTCTCTTTGAAAGTAAGTTCAGGACGTGGGACGACGTAAGACATAGTGGTTCTTCTTACTTCTTTGTCGTGCTCTTGCTCTTGCTCATGCTCTCGCACGCGACGCATGCGAACCCGCCCAAGAGAGCAAGAGCAGGAGCATGACAGAGAGTAAGAGCGGAGCGCGTCATTTGCTGGTGAAGGCGAGGATCGCCGCGGTGATGAAGATGTTCACGAGCGCGATTTCGAAAAGGTAGAGCCAGCCGAGCTTCATCACCTGATCGAAGCGGAAGCGAGGGAGCGTCCAGCGCACCCAGATGAAGCACACGAGCAGCACGGCGACCTTGCCGAAGAAGCATGTGATATTGATGAGTCCGAGAATCCAATGCGGGAGTTCGCGGAGGATGGGGAGTCCGCCGTTGCCATCGCCATCGGGGATGCCGGGCATGTGCCAGCCGCCGAGGAAAAAGACGACGACGAGCGAGCTGCCGACGATCATCGCGGTGTATTCTCCGAGGAAGAACAGCGCGAATTTCATCGAGCTGTATTCGGTGTGGTAGCCGGAGACGAGTTCGGATTCCGACTCGGGCATGTCGAAGGGAAGGCGGTTCGTCTCGGCGAAGACCGAAATGGCGAAAATGATGAAGCTGATGCCGAACGGGATGAGCAGCAGCCAGCTTTGCAGGCTGAGTCCGTGGCCCCACAGCGGCAGGAGCGTCCAGCCGTTGTCGGCCTGATTTTGCACGATGTGGCTCATTTGCATCGTCCCCTGCGCCATGAGCACAGGGATGATGGACATGCCCATCGAGAGCTCATACGCGATCATCTGCGAGCTGCTGCGGATGCCGCCGAGGAAGGGGTACTTCGAATTCGAAGCCCAGCCCGCGATGACGATCGCATAGACGCCGACGCCGGTGACGGCGAAGACTCCGAGCACGCTCACATTAATATCCGCGATGACCATCTTCTCCCCGAAAAGGCTGCTGCCGAAAGGCACGAACGCGAGCGACACGAGCGGGAGCATCGCAAGACACGGCGCGAGCCAGAAATAGAAATGCTTCACCCCGCCCGGCGTGAAATCCTCCTTCAGGATGAACTTCACCGCGTCCGCAATTGGCTGGCCGAGACCGCCGAGGAAAAGCTGCAGATCCTTTTTGAAACCCAGCAGCGTCGTTGGGAAGCCGGTGCGGTTCGGGCCCACGCGATCCTGAATGGCCGCGCTCACGCGGCGCTCGGCATAAACCGTGTAGCTCACCATCGGCAGCACAACGAGGAAGATGACAAAGACCGCCTTTGCGACGGACCATGCGAGCATCGCCCACGGGATGGAATCGAGGAATGGCATCAGATTGTGTATTGCGGATTGCGGATTGCGGATTGCACGCGCCGCATCATCCCTGCGCTCGTGCCCCGTAGGGGCAAAACAGCAATAGCCGTGGGTAACGAGTCCTCGAGGAACCCACGGATCGAGAAAAATGTCGATGCGCTGCGTAGCGGCGCTACAAGACCGTGCGCCTCGCGCTGATGTGCCGCCGCTACGCGGCTGATTTGTTTTAACACACGTTCCGTGGGTTCCTCGCTGCGCTCGTCACCCACGGCTATTGTTGTACCGGCGCTACGCGCCGCAGCAGCGATACGCCGAATCATTGCTCGCGAGATGTAATCGAAGAAGGGCATCGGTTACAAAGTTGGGAGACTCGGTGGCACGACGTGGCCCGTGCTAGGGATTTCGCGGTTGTTCAAGTCCACGCCCAGCTCGCCGATGCGGCTGAGCGTGAGTCCGGCGAGTTCGGGCGTTGCCGAGGCCATCGCCTTGAAGACGTCCTCGATGCTGTGGAGTCCGTTCGAGCCGCTAATCGCGAGGATCAGATCGCGCAGGATCTCCCAGTCGTCGCGTGCGGCGCCGGGCGCGTTCACTGCTTTGTTCAGCCGCTGGATGCGGTTCTTCAAATTGATCATCGAGCCCCGCTTCTCGCACCACGCGCTCGCGGGTAGGACAACACGCGCCTTCGCCGTCGTCTTGTTGGGCAGAATGTCGAGTGCGACCACGGCATCCAACTTCGCGAGGTCGTCGTCGGTGAGGCCCACTTTCGTCGCATCCTCGCCGATCGCCAGCAGTGCGGTGATGCTTCCGTCGCGGATTCCCGCAGCGATCTCTCCGAGCTTTCCAGTCGCAATGCCGAGCAACTTTGCGCCGGTTGTATTTGGATTCCGGTCAGCGGCGATGAGCAATCCGTCCGCCTCGCCGGTGCGCGGGAGAATGTCCACGATCTTGGCCTTCAGCGCCGCTGCGAGTCGCTTCACCAGGAAGAGTTCCTCATTCGTCGAGCGTCCGCTGGCGAGGACCGCCACCTTGCCGGCATTCCTCTTCAATGCCTCAGCCGCAACATTGATTGCCTGCGTCCAGTCGGGCTTTTCCTCACCGAGCTGCGGCCGGATTTCCGGCTGCGACAGACGGCTCGGGTCGCCCACGAATTTGAAATTCAGCCGGTGAGAATCCGGCATCCACGGGCCGTTTACCGCTTCGTTCTCGCGCGGGGTGATGCGGTAGATGACATTCTCGCGCGAGCCGATGGTGATGTTGCTGCCCGTGCCGCAATTCACGTCGATCGTGGATGTCTCGCGCAGGAACCACACCCGCATCTTGAAGCGGAAATCCGTCGAGGTCAGCGCGCCGACAGGGCAGATGTCCACGGTGTTCAGCGAGTAGTTGTGGTCGAGCTTGCGGTCCGGATGGCACGCGATGCTGTTGAACGATCCGCGGTCCACGATGCCGAGAACGTCGTCGTTCGCGACTTCCTTCATGAAGCGGATGCAGCGTGTGCAAAGAATGCAGCGCTCGGCGTCGAGCGTGACGCGCGGCCCGAGTTCGACGGACTTCGGCTTCTTCACCTTGCGTTCGAGGAAGCGCGAATTCGCGTTGCCATGCTCGACGGAAAATTCCTGCAGCTTGCACTCACCCGCCTGGTCGCAGATGGGGCAGTCGAGCGGGTGGTTGATGAGCAGAAACTCCATCACGCCCTTGCGGCACTCCTGGACCATCGGCGAATCGGTGCGGATGCCCATGCCCTCGCTGACATCCTGTGCGCAAGAAATCTGCGGCCGCGGAATCCAGCCAATCTCCGGCTTGCCATCGGCACCGAGCACTGGCTTGCGATCCGGCGTCATCTTCGGCGTGCCCATTTCGATGAGGCACATGCGGCAGTTGCCCGGCGAAGTCAGCTTCGGGTGGTAGCAGTAATGCGGGACGAGTTTCCCAGCCTGCTTGCACGCCTCGATGGCCCGCATGCCCTTGGGAAATTGATGCCACACGCCATCGATCTGGACGTTGACCATCTGCACGGGAGTGGCGGTGGCGGTTGACATCTTACTCTTTGTCTTGCTCCTGCTCTTGCTCAAACGACTCACTCAACTCTGGCGAGTCCTCCCGAACGACCGCACTCCACTCTCCCGTGTCAAAATCGTAGCCGAGCCTGCGAAGCAGCCCCATGAGCATGTTCACCGTCTCAAAAAGCATCTGCTTTCCGGCCGCAACGCGTTCATCCGTGACCAGGCGGCGTGACACGAGGACATCCAGGCAGCTCGCAGATTCGAGAGCCGAGCCGCGAGAACTGTCGAAATACCGCGCACGATCCTTCCGGGAAAACTTACCGTTCCCCTCGGCAATGTTGAGACAAATGCTGGTCGCGGCGCGGTCGAGTTGATCTTTTACTGCAGCCCTCTCAATCACTTCGCGCAAGAGATCGCCCACCCATGCGTTAAAACGCAAGGACACTTGATAGACGTTCAATTTCTCGTGATCGAAGAACGGTTTCATCGAGTTGCGCGGTTCAGAGCATGAGCATGAGCATGACAAAGAGTAAGAGACTAACGCGTCGCGGCTTTCGCCATGATTTCATGCGAATTGCCGCGCGGTGCGGCAACGGTCTCGACCTTTGGATTTTTCTCCAACTCGGCAGCATTGTATTCCGGCGGCATCGGCGGCGGGAGCGGCTTCACGGACTTGCCGACAAATTCCTCGCGGAACTTCGCCACGAAGCTCTGCACCGGCCACGAGCAGGCTTCGCCAAATGCACAGATCGTCTTCCCCGCGATGTTGTCCGCCACTTTCACGAGCGTCTCGGGATCCTTCTCGGTGCCGCCGCCGGCGACGATGCGGTCGGTGATCTTGCGCATCCATTGCGCGCCTTCGCGGCAGGGCGTGCACTGGCCGCAGCTCTCGTGGGCGTAGAATTCGTTGATGTTGTTCAGCGCCCACACCATGTCGCGCGAATCATCCATCACGATCACGCCGCCGCTGCCGGCCATGGAGCCGCACGCTGCGAGCGTGTCGAAATCCATCGGGATGTCTTCGAGCCCGATCTCACGGTCCTTCAGCTTGTAGCGCTCGCCCGCTTTCAGCACTTTCGCCGAGGAACCACCGGGAATGACCGCCTTCAACTTGCGACCGGGCTTCAAGCCGCCGCACACGTCGTTGATGAGTTCCCCCATCGTGACG